>NZ_JBFBJY010000011.1:0-165494 GCF_040702125.1 Kitasatospora sp. NPDC085895
CGCCCGGTGGCGAGAGGACACCGGGCGCGCGGCCGTTCGTCAGTCCCGGCCGTCCGGGGCGCCCCGCCGGGCCGCCGCCAGGTAGACCGCGGCGGAGAGCAGGAGGCCGACCGGCAGCGACAGCTCGGTGCCGCCGAGGGCGGCGGCCACCGGCCCGGTGTACAGCGGGGTGGTGACGCACAGGCCCGCCGCCGCGGCGCCCAGCAGGACGGCGGCCGCCCCGGCCGGGTTGACGCCCGCGGTGTACCAGAACGGCCCGCCGCGGCTCTCGTCGGAGAGCGCCCGGCCGTCGTAGCGGTTCCGGCGCAGCAGGACGTCGGTGGCGTAGACGGCCATGGTGGGGCCGGTCAGCACCACCATCAGCTCCAGGACGCTGTTGACGGTGTCGAGGAAGTTCGAGACCAGCAGCGCGTAGAGGGTGAGTGCGACGCCGAGCGCGCCGTCCAGGGCGACGCTGCGGGAGCGGCGGACGCGCAGGCCGGCCGCCTGCAGGGCGAGCCCGGAACTGTACGCGCTCATCGCGTTGTTGGCGACGGCGGACAGCACGACGGCCAGCAGGAAGGCCGGTTCGAACCAGCCCGGGAGGATCGCGGTGAGCGCGGTCTGCGGGTCGCTCATGTCCAGCGCGGTGCCGGCGACGGCGCCGAGCGCGGTGAAGAGCACGCTCGGCAGGAACCCCCCGAGCGCCGTCCACCCGGCCACGGCCCCCGGCCGGGTGCTGCTCGGCAGGTACCGGGCGAAGTCGGCGCTGTTGGTGTACGAGAGCGGGGCGGACGCGACCAGGATGAGCCCGCCCGCCAGCGCGGCGACCAGCGCGCCGCCGTGCAGCGGCTGTTCGGGGCGGTAGGGGTACACCCTCAACCCCGCCTGGGCCGCGGGGGAGGACCACCTGGCCGGGGGGCTCGCCGTCGGACAGCGCGCGGACCTCACCGTCCTCGCCGAGGACCCGCTCACCGTGCCCGACGGCGACCTCGCCGCGCTCCCGGTGCTGCTCACCGTCGTCGACGGCCGCCCGACCCACCGCGCCCCGCAGCTGTGACGCGGCGACGGGGCTGCGATGGGCCGGCGGAGCTGTGACGCGGCGACGGAGCTGCGACGGATCGACAGTTCTGTGACAGGACATCACTGTTATGACCGGCCATCACTCGCCAACCGTGAGTCGTCGGCTCGGTGACAGGCCATCGCAGATGTGAAGGGCTGGCATGGTTGCGGCACCACAGCCGTGTTGCGACAGGCCGTCGCAGGCGTGACGGAACGCAGTCCCGGCCGCTACTGCGGGGCGCGCTTGCCGGTGAGCACCCAGCGGACGTCCACGAACCCGCTCTGCTGCTGGGCCAGCCGGCCGTTCTCCACCTGCTGGAACGTCACCCAGGTGTTGGTCAGCCGCGGCGACTCGGCGCTCGGCAGCATGCTCGCCATGCCCCAGTCCAGCGGCGGGGTGACACCGCCGGTGTCCAGCGAGTCCCCGCTGTCCAGCTGGTTGCGCAGCGTCTTCGCGGTCAGCGGCAGGCCGGCCGAGGCCAGCCGGTCGGCCGCCTGGAAGAAGACCTGATAGGCGACCCAGGTGGTCTGCACGCCCAGGTCGGAGACGTCCACCGGGGAGTCCGCGGGCCGGCCCTCCAGGGTGTGGCGCAGCTCGTCCCAGACCGCGGAGGACTCGGGCGGGTACCAGCCGGTCACCAGGGCGCCCTCCAGCGGACCCCCCTTGCCGCCGGTGGCGTCGACCACCGACTGCTGGACGCCGCCGAGCACCGCGCCGAGCCGGGTCCGGGCCGGGGCGAGCTTCCGGTAGGCGTCCAGCAGGGCCCGGGTCTGCTCGACGCCGAGCGCCGTCGTCACGCAACCGTCCTTGCGGTCCCCGCCGACCGCCGCCCGGGCGAGCGCGGCGAAGTCCGGGCCCTTCTCCGCGGCCTTCACGTCGGTGAGCGGCACCCCGGCCGGCCGCAGCGCGCCGGACAGGTAGCGGGTGAGGGTGTCGCCGGTGCGGTTGTCGGGCCGCACCAGCGCGATCGACTTGCAGCCCGCCGCGACCAGTTGGCGCCCGCTGCCGGCGATCAGCGCCGGCGTGCCGCCCGCCACCGGGTAGGACAGCGGACTGGAGAACTCCGGCCCGGACAGCCCGTAACCGCCCAGGTAGGGGATGCCCGCCGCCTCCAGGGCCGGCACGAAGTCCTCGGCGTGCCGGCTGTACGAGCCGATCACCGCCACCGCGTGGGCGTCCACCGCCTGCCGGGCGCAGGCCGCCGCCCCCTCCGCGGTGTCCTGCTCGTTGCAGGTCAGCACGTGCAGCCGGTGCCCGCCGAACCCGCCCTTGGCGCTGACGGACCGTCCGATCGCCTCGGCCAGCGCGGTGCTCCCCGACCGGTCCGCGGAGCCGGAGCCGGACGGGGCCATGGTCAGCACGGTCACCGCGGCGTTCTCGGCGGCACCCGCGCCGCCCGCGCACCCGGTGAGGTCGAGCAGCGCCGGGAGCAGTGCCGCGGCCGCCGCCAACCGCCCGGCCCGCCCCGTCCGTGTGCCCGCCGTGCTCCGCCGGCCGATCCGCCCTGCCATACCCGCGCCCCTCCCGTGGTCCGCCCGATGTCGGGGGCAAGCCAAGCGAGCGCAGCGCACGTTCAGGCGGCCAACGGGCGAACAGCACGGGGTGTTCGGGGGAAGAGCAGGTCGCTCTGCAAACGTACCACCGGACCAACCAGGCCACCGTCATGACGGGCCATCAGAGAGTGTCCGCTGGTCAGGACGGATTTCGGCGGCATACCGCGGCGCGGTGCCCGCCCCGGCATGTTCGGCCAACTCCGGAACGGCCGCCGGCGCCGTCAGCCGCGCCGAGGCCCGTGCTTTCGGCCCGTGCCGGGCGAACCGGCCGCCGTGCGGGGCGGGCGGTGGGGCGTAGCGTGGTGAGGGTGGTCCGTCAGCGCAGCGGCGCACTCCGGGGTGCCCGGTGACGCCGCTCGTCTCCCGCCGCGCGGTGCTGCTGGGTGCCGCCGGCGGACTGCTCGCCGCGTGCAGCAGCGGCACGCCGGAGCGCCGGCCCCACCGGGGCGCCGCGACCGCCGCCGAGGCCCTGCGGTCGGACGGCGGCGTCCGGCTGCCCGTGGTGCTGGCCGTCCACCCGGTGACGGCGATCGGCCGCACCGCGACCCGGGCCGAACTGGAGGCCGTGCACTCCGGCGGGGCGGACACCTGGCAGGGGCTCCGGGTGGTGCGCGGGACGGGTGCGGTGGCGGAGGTGGCCGCCGCCGGGGACGCCGTCGCCGTGGTGACGGCGGACGCCGTGGTGCCCGGCACCGCCGTCGTGCCGGTGGACGGCCGGGACCCGCTGACCGCACCGGCCGACTACCCCGTCACCGCCGCGGTCGACGCCGTGACCGCCCCCGATCCGGTGGTCACCAGCATGTGGACCGGCGACGTGATGCTCGGCCGCCGGGTCGGCGCCGGGATGGCGGCCGCCGGCGACTGGGAACTCCCGTTCTCGCAGACCGCGGGCCGGCTGGCCGCCGCCGGACTGACCGTGGGGAACCTGGAGTGCACCCTCTCCAAGGAGGGCCGGGCCACCCACGGCGGCGACTCCTTCGGCGCGGACCCGAGGGCGCTCGCGGGCCCTCGCCGGGCCGGCTACGACATCCTCACCCTCGGCAACAACCACCTGGGCGACTACGGGCCCGACGCCCTGGTGCGGACGGTGGCGATCGCCCGCGGGGAGGGCTTCGCCACCACCGGCGCCGGTGCGGACATCGCGGCTGCCCGCGAGCCGGCCCTGGCGACGGCCGGCGGGCTGCGCTTCGCCGTGCTCGCGTTCTGCGCCGTCGGCGAGTCCCCGGAGGCGGGCCCGGCCACGCCGGGTGTGGTGTGGCAGCGGATGCCGCCGATCACCGGCCCGCTCGCCGAGGGCGACCTCGCGGCGCTGGAAGCGTCCGTGCGCGCCGCCCGCCCGACCGCCGACGTGCTGGTGGTCGTCCCGCACTGGGGCCGCGAGTACTCGCACCGCCCGGTCGCCGAGCAGTACACCGTCGGCCACCGGCTGATCGACGCCGGCGCCGATGCGGTGGTCGGCATGCACCAGCACTGGGTGCAGCCCATCGAGATCTACCGCGGCCGCCCGATCGTGCACGGCCTGGGCAACTTCGTCTTCGACATGACCTTCTCCGAACAGGTCCAGCAGGCCGTGGTCGTCGAACTCGTCCACTGGGGGCGGATCCTGAAGAGCGTCCGGGCCGTGCCGGTGCGGATCGGTGCGGGCGGCGTGCCGCACTTCCTCGACCCGACCGGCGCCGAGGGCCGCGGCATCCTCGGCACCGTCTGGAGCTGATGGGCCGTCACATGCCGGACCGGGCACGAGAAACAGTCATCGTCCGGCGCCGTGTGCCCCTAACATCGGCTGATCGATCGGTTCGGCGGACAGGGGGCGGCCTTGGAGGCTGCGGCGGACACGGCACGGATCGTCAACGCGCTCGCGGAGCGCTGGGCGGCCGAAATCGGCGGCACCGGGAGCGACGGCACGGTCCTCACGGCCGTCGGCGTCTGGCCGCTGCTCGGCTTCCTGGCCGCCGGGGCGGACGGTGCCGCCCGCAAGGAACTGGAGGAGGTGCTCGGCCTGCCCGCCGAGGAGGCGGCCCGGCGCGGACGGGAGCTCCTCGCCCTGCTGCGCGACGTGCCCGGTGCCGGTGCCGCCGTCGGCCTGTGGACCGCGGGCGGCGTCCGACCGGATCCGGGCTGGCTGGCCGAGGTCGGACGGCACACCCGCGGCACCCTCAAGGGCGTGCCCGCGCTCGACCGGCTCGTCCTCGACCGGTGGGCCCGGAAGCACACCGGCGGCCTCGTCCGCTCCATGCCCCTGGAGGTCGACCGCGACCTGCTGCTGGTGCTGGCCAGCGCCGTGGCCGTCCGCACCCGCTGGCGGCACGCCTTCCAGGAGACCTGGCAGCACGCCGACTCCGGTCCGTGGGCCGGCCGATCGCCGCACTGCGGCTCGACGGCACCGAGCTGCTCGACCACCTCGCCGTCGCCGAGACCGCCGCCGGCCCGGTCACCGAAGTACGCCTGCCCGGCACCGCCGAGACCGACGTCCACCTGCTGCTCGGCACCGAGGACGCCCCGCTCGGCCCGGTCCTCACGGCGGGCCTCGCACTGCTGGACGGCCGCGCCCGGCGCATCCCGGCGGCCGAGCTGCCGACCGGCGGGCCGTGGCCGGGCCTGAGGACCGACACCCTGGACAGCGCCACCCCCGGGGACCGGCTGGACCTGACCACCGCGGCCTTCACCGTCGACACCACGCACGACCTGCTCGAACGGGCGGAGCTGTTCGGTCTGCGTACGGCGAGCGAGCGGGACTCCTTCCCGGGGATCTGCCGCACCCCGCCGCTGCAGGTCTCCCAGGCCAGGCAGCAGGCCACCGCCGTCTTCGGCGCCCGCGGCTTCGAAGCCGCCGCCGTCACCGCCGTCGGCATGACCCGAGGCACGGCCGCACGCCCGTCCGTGCTGCACCGGGTCACCGTCGCCCGGGTCCGCATCGACCGGCCGTTCGCCTTCCTCGCCGTGCACCGGCCGACCGGCCTGGCCCTGGTCGGCGGCTGGATCACCGAACCGGCGGGCGCACACCCGTCACCGTGAGGCGCTAACCTGCCGGGCATGGTCGATCAGATGTGGGCGGGCGTCCGGGAGCGGGTCGGAGTACTGGGCGGCACGGTCGGCTTCTTCGGCGCTGCGACGCACGGCTTCCGGCTCGACCCGGTCCTCGCACCGGCCGAGGTCGAGGCCCTGGAGGCCCGGCTCGGCACGACGCTCCCCGACGAGTACCGCAGCTTCCTGCTGCAGGTCGGCGCCGGTGGCGCCGGCCCCTGCCACGGGGTGTACCCGGTCCACCGCACCGGGGACGGCTGGGCCTGGTCCGGCGACGGCGCCGACCTGGCCGACCTCGACCGGATCGCCGAGGCCTTCCCCACCACGGGCCCCGACCCGGAGGCGCTCGCAGTGCTGGTCGCGCAGCGCCCGGACGAGGAGTCCTTCGAGGGCGAGGACGAGTACGACACCGCCATGGAGGAGTGGGACGACCGCGTCGGTGAACTCCTGTGGGCGGCGGACCGCACGGTCGGCGCGATCGTCATCTGTCACATCGGCTGCGGCCAGCGCGAATGGCTGATCGCCAGCGGCCCCGAACGCGGTCGGATCTGGTCCGACAACCGCGTCGACGACCTCGACCTCGCCCCGCTGCTCGACCCCGACGGCCGGCCCGTCACCTTCGCCCGCTGGTACCTCGACTGGCTCGACAAGGCGGAGCAGCACCTGCGTCAGCAGGCCGGCTGAGCCCGGAGTCCCGTGAGCGCGCCTCCCCGGTGCGCAACGCCCCCGCGCCCGCCGTCCGGAGGACCCGGCCGGCCGCCCCGGCGCGGCGGCGCCGCCGCGCCGGGGAGGCTGTCGGAGCATGTGGCGAATGATGAGACGAACCCGGGCGACGGCGGCGGCCTCCGCCGCAGCCGTCCTGCTGCTCCTCGCCGGTGCGCCCGCAGGTGCCGCCGCACCCGCCGGCGCGGCACTCACCCCGCCGGACCCGTACTTCCCGCTCAGCGGCAACCAGGGCTACGACGTCCTCCACTACGACCTCGACCTCGACTTCACCCCGGCGAGTCACCTGTTGGACGCCCGGGCGACCATCACCGCGAGCGCGGACCGCCCGCTCGCCTCCTTCCGCCTGGACTACTCGGGCCCGGCCGTCCAGGAGGTCCTGGTCGACGGCAGGGCCGCCGCGTACCGGCGGGACGGCCAGAAGCTGACCGTCACCCCCGCCCGCCCGATCCGCCCCGGCGCGGTGTTCGGCGTCGTGGTCCGTTACCGGGGCATCCCCGAGCGGATCTCCGACCCGGCCCTCGGCGACTACGGCTGGATCAACACCCCGGACGGTGCCGTCGCCCTCAACGAGCCCGACGGAGCCCGCACCTGGTACCCCCTCAACGACGACCTGCGGGACAAGGCCACCTACACCTTCCGGATCACCACCCCGACCGGGGTCACCGCCCTCGCCAACGGGGAACCGGCCGGCCCGCCGCAGACCCGCGACGGCCGCACCACCGTCACCTGGCAGATGCGCAAGCCGATGGCCGGCTACCTGTCGATGGTCGCGATCGGCGACTTCCGGGTCACCCGCAGCACCGACGGCGGCCTGCTCAACATCACCGCCTACGACCCGACCGGCAGCGACGACGGCCTGCTGCATCCGGCCACCGTCCAGGCGGTCGCCTGGGAGCGGAAGCGCTTCGGCGCGTACCCCTTCGACTCGACCGGCGGCATCATCGACCGGATCGGCGTCGGCTACGCCCTGGAGACCCAGAGCCGCCCGGTCTACGACGGCGGCACCGACGAGCTCACCGTCGTCCACGAGATCGCCCACCAGTGGTACGGCGACAGCGTCACCCCCTCCACCTGGCGCGACATCTGGCTGAACGAGGGCTTCGCCACCTACACCGAATGGCTGTGGCAGGAGGACCACGGCGGCCCCACAGTGCAGCAGGTCTTCGACACCTACTACGAGACGCCCGCCGGCGACCCGTTCTGGAAGCTGGAGACCGGCGACCCCGGCCGCGACGAGATGTTCAACTACGACGCGGTCTACATCCGCGGCGCGATGACCCTGCACGCCCTGCGCACCACCATCGGCGACCGCGACTTCTTCGACCTGCTCCGCACCTGGGCGCGCACCCACCGCTACGGCACGGTGGACACCGGTGACCTGCTGCGGCTCGCCGAGAAGATCTCGCACCGCGATCTCGGCCCGCTCTTCGACGCCTGGCTCCGCACCGCGGCCAAGCCCCCGCTGCCGACACCGTCGCACTGACCCTCCGTCCGGACGCCGGCGGCGCCGCCCAGTGGCGCGGCCCGCCGGCGTCGGGCGTTCGTGCCGTCCTGTCAGGTGTGCCCGAGGAGCGCCGCGGTGGGCCTTCCGGCCTCTTGACCGGAACCGGACGACCCGCCCCGCGGAGCGTGGTTGGCCGGGCCCCGGACGGGGCAGAGATCCGGTACGCGTGAGGAACGGCGCAGGTGGGCAGAGGTCGCCGGTGCCGGTGACCGAGGAGATGACGGTGATGATCAGGATCAAGGTGGTGTCACGCCCCGTCCGGGGCAAGCCGCGGCCTCCGCTCGATCTGCGAACCCCGTCGGGCCGGCCGCTGCCCTACTGAGCACCGGCCCACCGGCCCCCTGCGCACCGGCCCTGCTGAGCGCCGGCCGGCAGGCGGTGACGCACCCGCGGGCAGGCTCGCCGGGCGCGGGAGCGGGCCGTCCGCCGCGGGGTTTGCGTGCGGTCGGGCCGGGCAGGCGGACACTCCTGCTCCGCGGACGGAGCAGGAGGCGGACCGTACGGCCCGCCCCGGTCCCGGGCGCAGTAACCTGGAGGGTTCTGCGTCCCGCACGGCGAAGGGAGCCTGCCGTGGCCCATGCCGATCGCGACCTCGCCATGCTCGGCGAGAACGTCGAACCCGCCGGTGCACTGAGACCCGAGACCCTCGACCGGGTCCGTGCGGTGGTGGCCGAACACGCCCGCGACGGGGAGGACCGGCGGCTGCTGCTGGAGGTGCTCGGCCTGGCCGGCGACGAGCCGGCCGCCCACGACGCCTCGGCCGACCTCACCCGGACGGAGGAACCGGAGAGCGGTGGGCGGCCGCATCCGTCACACTGACGGCCCCGCGGATCGGCGGACACCCCGCCCGGGCCGCGGCCGAGCCCCGGCCGACTTCCGGCCGAGCCCTGCCCGAGGAGGAGCGATGGCGTTCCCGCACCACCCCCACCGTGCGCCCGAGGACGGGCCCGAGACACCGCGGCGCGACCGCGCCGTGCTCGGCGCCCTCGGGGCACTGCTCGACGACCTCGCCGCCCTCGGCCACGGCCACGCCCGCCGGGAGGACCCGGACACCGACGAGGCACCCGACACCGCCCACGGCCTCGAACGCCGAGCCCCACACCCGGGCGACCTGACGGCGACCGCCTGATCGGGCCATCCCGCAGGTGCCCCCACGCGCCCCTGGTCATGTACCCCGTCCGCTTGGATCTCAGGCCCTACTGGATGCCCGGGCCGGTCCCCGCAAGGGGGAGGACGGCCCAGACGGTCTTGCCCGCGGGGTGCTCGGCCACGCCCCAGGACGAGCTCAGCCGCTCGACGATGAAGAGGCCGTGGCCGCTCGGCCGGGCGGCGTCGTGCGGGCGCCGCGGCAGGGGGCGGGCCGGTCCGGCGTCGACCACCTCGATCCGGACGGCCGCGTGGGCCGGGGAGAGCGCCAGTTCGAGCGGCCCGTCGGCGTGCTGGGCGGCGTTGGTGAGCAGCTCCGCCACGACCAGGCGGATGCAGTCGGCGGCCGGGCCGGCCGGGTCCACGCCCCAGGAGGCGAGTACCGCCTCGGCGAACCGCCGTCCGGCGCGGGCCCGTCCACCGCCGTCGAAGGTGATCGTCGCGCGGGCGGCGACCGCCGCAGGGACGTCCCCCGTCCCCTCGCGGCGACTTCTGTCGGCGGCGGCTGTCACGGCTGCCGTCCGCTGCCCCGGAACTCCGCGGTGGAGCCGAGCACGGCGAAGACGGTGTCGGCGCCGGTCATCGCGAGCAGGCGCCGCATCTGCGGCGGCAGTGCGCAGAGCACCAGCCGGACGTCCCGCTCCTGGGCCCGGGTGCGCAGCCGGAGCAGCAGGTTGAGACCGGAGGAGTCGCAGAAGCCGACACCGGCGAGGTCCAGGCACAGCGTGGTGGCCGCCGCGGCGAGGGCCGCCTCCAGGTCGGGGCGGGCGGCGTCCGCGCCGTCCAGGTCCAGGTCGCCCTCGACGGCGCAGACGACCGCACCGTCGAATGCCGTTGCCATGACGGTGCGGACGCCGGCGTCCGCCGCCGTTCCGGTCGCCTGGTCGGTGTCGCCGGTGCCCATTGCGCTGCCCTCCCGCCGCGGCCCTGCGCGGTGCCGCCGTGCCGTCCATCGCCTTCCGTGGGGATGCGTATCACCCGCATGGATTCGTACCACACGTCCGCCCGCCGATTCCCCTTCCGGTCTTCCGCGCGCACCGGCGACTTCCGTCCGTCCGCCCGTCGATCGGGCCGCCGAGCAGGGCTTGTGTGTACGCGGCGTAGGGTAGTGTCGCCTGCGGCCGGCCGCCAGCGCGGCCGGCGGTCGCGCCCGGGACCGTGCGCGGCTCCAACACCACCGGGGCAACTCGGCCGTGACGAGGGGAACGTGGCCGTGACGGAGACGCAGCCGGGCCGGATCGCGAACGGCGTCCTTCCCGCGGGGCCCAACCCGCCGGGCACGGTGGGTGAGCCGGACCTGCGCAATCTGCTGGCCGGTCTGACGGCCGTCCGCGACGGCGACTTCGGCACCCGGCTGCCCGACGACGCCGACGGACTGCTCGGCGAGATCGCCGGCGTGTTCAACGGCATGGTCGACCAACTGTCGCTGTTCACCTCGGAAGTGACCCGGGTGGCGCGCGAGGTCGGCACCGACGGGCGGCTCGGCGGCCAGGCCGAGGTGCCCGGGGTGTCGGGCACCTGGAAGGACCTGACGGACTCGGTCAACGCCATGGCCGGCAACCTGACCACCCAGGTCCGCGACATCGCGCAGGTGGCGACGGCGGTGGCGAAGGGCGACCTCTCGCAGAAGATCGACGTCGCCGCCCGCGGCGAGATCCTGGAGCTCAAGAACACCGTCAACACCATGGTCGACCAGCTCTCCTCCTTCGCGGACGAGGTGACCCGGGTGGCGCGCGAGGTCGGCAGCGAGGGCCGGCTCGGCGGTCAGGCGCAGGTGCCGGGCGTCGCCGGCACCTGGCGCGACCTGACGGATTCGGTCAACTTCATGGCCGGCAACCTGACCGACCAGGTCCGCAACATCGCCCAGGTCACCACGGCCGTGGCGAAGGGCGACCTCTCACAGAAGATCACCGTCGATGCGCGCGGCGAGATCCTGGAGCTCAAGAACACCGTCAACACCATGGTCGACCAGCTCTCGGCGTTCGCCGACGAGGTGACCCGGGTGGCGCGCGAGGTCGGCACCGAGGGCATCCTCGGCGGTCAGGCGCAGGTGCCGGGCGTCGCCGGCACCTGGCGCGACCTGACCGTCTCGGTGAACTCCATGGCGGGCAACCTGACCGACCAGGTCCGCTCCATCGCGCAGGTGGCGACGGCGGTGGCGAAGGGCGACCTCTCGCAGAAGATCAACGTGACGGCCCGCGGCGAGATCCTGGAGCTGAAGGAGACCATCAACACGATGGTCGACCAGCTCTCCTCCTTCGCCGGGGAGGTGACCCGGGTGGCCCGCGAGGTCGGCACCGAGGGGCGGCTCGGCGGCCAGGCGGACGTCCGCGACGTGTCGGGCACCTGGCGGGACCTCACCGAGTCGGTCAACGTCATGGCGGACAACCTGACCGCGCAGGTGCGGTCGATCGCCGAGGTGACGACGGCGGTCGCGCGCGGCGACCTGAGCCAGAAGATCCGGGTCGACGCGCGCGGCGAGATCCTGGAGCTGAAGGAGACCATCAACACGATGGTCGACCAGCTCTCGGCGTTCGCGGACGAGGTGACCCGGGTCGCCCGGGAGGTCGGCACCGAGGGCAACCTCGGCGGCCAGGCCACCGTCCGCGGAGCCTCCGGCACCTGGAAGGACCTCACGGACAACGTCAACGTGATGGCGTCCAACCTGACCGGGCAGGTCCGTTCGATCGCTCAGGTGGCCACCGCCGTCGCCCGCGGCGACCTCAGCCAGAAGATCACCGTCGAGGCGAAGGGCGAGGTCGCGGCACTGGCCGGCGTGATCAACACCATGGTCGACACGCTCTCCGCGTTCGCCGGGGAGGTCACCCGGGTCGCCCGCGAGGTCGGCACCGAGGGCATCCTCGGCGGCCAGGCCACCGTGCCCAGCGTCGCCGGCACCTGGAAGGACCTCACCGACAACGTCAACTTCATGGCGCACAACCTGACCAGCCAGGTCCGCAACATCGCCCAGGTCACCACGGCCGTCGCCCGCGGCGAACTCAACCGCAAGATCGACGTCGACGCCCGCGGCGAGATCCTGGAGCTCAAGACCACCATCAACACCATGGTCGACCAGCTGTCCTCGTTCGCCGCCGAGGTCACCCGGGTCGCCCGCGAGGTCGGCAGCGAGGGCCGGCTCGGCGGCCAGGCCGAGGTCGAGGGCGTCTCCGGCACGTGGAAGCGCCTCACCGAGAACGTCAACGAACTGGCCGGCAACCTCACCCGGCAGGTCCGGGCCATCGCCGAGGTCACCGGCGCCGTCGCCGAGGGCGACCTCACCCGGTCGATCACCGTCGACGCCTCCGGCGAGGTCGCCGACCTCAAGGACAACATCAACACCATGGTCGAGTCGTTGCGCGAGACCACCCGGGCCAACCAGGAACAGGACTGGCTGAAGACCAACCTCGCCCGGCTCACCGCCCTCGTCCAGGGCCACCGCGACCTCACCGTCGTCGCCGACCTCATCATGAACGAGCTCACCCCGCTGGTCGGCGCCCAGTACGGCACCTTCTACCTCGCCGAGGACACCCCCGAGGGCCCCGAACTCGTCCTGGTCAGCAGCTACGGACGACCCGCCGGGGACAGCCCGCCCCGGCTGAGGCCCGGCGAGTCGCTGGTCGGCCAGGCCGCTCTGACCCGGCGTCCGCTCGCCGTCACCGACCTCCCCGACGGCTACACCGTCGTCTCCTCCAGCCTCGGCGCCGCCCCGCCGCGCGCCCTCGTCGTCCTGCCGATCACCGTCGAGGACCAACTGCTCGGCGTCCTCGAGATCGCCTCCCTGCACCCCTTCACCGCGGTGCACCGCGACTTCCTCGACCGGTTCACCGAGGCCCTCGGCGCCAACCTCAGCATGCTGCTCGCCAACGCCCGCACCGACGAACTCCTGGAGGAGTCCCAGCGGCTCACCGCCGAACTGCGCGCTCGCTCCGAGGAACTCCAGAACGGCCAGCAGGAACTGCGCGACTCCAACGCCGAACTCGAGGAGAAGGCCGACCTGCTGGCCGCCCAGAACCGCGACATCGAGACCAAGAACCTGGAGATCGAGCAGGCCCGCCGGGAACTGGAGGAACGCGCCCGGCAGCTCGCCCGCACCTCCATGTACAAGTCCGAGTTCCTCGCCAACATGAGCCACGAGCTGCGCACCCCGCTCAACAGCCTGCTCATCCTCGCCCAGCTGCTCGCCCAGAACCCGGCCGGCAACCTGACGGTCAAGCAGGTCGAGTACGCCGAGATCATCCACTCCGCCGGCTCCGACCTGCTGCAGCTCATCAACGACATCCTCGACCTCTCCAAGGTCGAGGCCGGCAAGATGGACATCCACGTCGAGCGCTTCCCGCTGCGCGAACTCCTCGAGTACGTCGAGTCGACCTTCCGGCCGCTCGCCGGACAGAAGCGGCTGCACTTCACCGTCGTCACCGCACCCGGCCTGCCGGACACCCTGCACACCGACCAGGCACGGCTGCGGCAGGTCCTGCGCAACCTGCTCTCCAACGCCGTCAAGTTCACCGACAGCGGCCGGGTGGAGCTGCGGATCGAACCCTCCAGCCCGGAGGAGAGCACCGCCGACGGCTCGGTGCCGCCCGGCAGCCTCGCCTTCCGGGTCACCGACACCGGCATCGGCATCGCCGAGCAGCACCTGGAGTCCATCTTCGGCGCCTTCCAGCAGGCGGACGGCACCACCAGCCGCCGCTACGGCGGCACCGGCCTCGGTCTGTCCATCAGCCGCGAACTCGCCCACCTGCTCGGCGGCACCATCACCTCCCGCAGCACCCTCGGCGAAGGCAGCTGCTTCACCCTGCACCTGCCCGGTCCCGCACTCGGGGAGTCCGCCGAGAGCGCCCCGCCGCGCCCGGCCCGGCTGCTCGTCGTCGAGGCCGACCCGTCCGGCCTGCTCACCGCCGTCGCGACCAGCGCCACCGCCCGCCGCGACCCGCCCGCCGAGATCCGCACCGTCGGCGACGCCGAAGAACTGCGCGCCGCGCTCGACCGGGGCCCGTGGCACTGCGCCGTCGTCGACCTCGACCTGCCCGGCGAGCGGCTGCGACCCGTCCTCGACGCCCTGCGCGCGGACGGGCCCGCGGTGATCGGCCACTCCGAACGGTCCCCCGACCCGGACCGGCCCGACCGGCCGGACACCGCCGACCTGCCGACGGCCGCCGGCCTCGACGACCTGCGCGAGAGGATCAGGGCGGCGACGGCCCCGCCCGAGGAGGCGCCCGCCGCCCCGCCCGCCCCGGCACCCGTGCACCGCGCCCGGCTGGCCGGCCGTACCGTCCTGATCGTCGACGACGACACCCGGAACGTCTTCGCCGTCACCGGCATGCTCGAACTGCACGGGGCGCGCGTCCTGCACGCCGAGAACGGCCGTACCGGCCTCGACATGCTGCGCGGCCACCCCGAGACCGACATCGTCCTGATGGACGTGATGATGCCGGAGATGGACGGCGACACCGCGACCGCGGAGATCCGCAGACAGGGCGGCACCGCGGACGTCCCGATCATCGCCCTCACCGCCAAGGCGATGCCCGGCGACCGGGCCCGCAGCCTCGCGGCCGGCGCCAACGACTACATCACCAAGCCCGTCGACACCGACCACCTGCTCGCCCGGATCATCCACTGGCTGGACGGCTGACCGCCGTGGACCGGACCGGCCCCGCCGACACCGGGGCACCCCGCGACCGCACCGAGACCGCGGCCGACCGGCTCGCCCTCGCCCTGCGGCGGCTGGAGGCCGAACGCGACGTGCTCCGCGACCGGCTCGCCACCCGCCCGCTCGTCGACATCGCCACCGGCATGCTCGCCGAACGGCTGCACTGCCCGCCCGCCGACGCCGCCGCCCAGCTCGACGCCCTCGCCGCCGAGGCCGGCGTCCCCGCCGACCGGCTCGCCGCCGAGATCGTCGGCGCGACCGCCGCCCCCGGCCCCGACCTCGGCGAGAGCCCCGCCGCCGGCCTCCGGCCGCGGCCCGCACCGCCCACCGAGGCGGACACCGCGGCCCGCGCCCTGCTCGACCGCACCGCCGACCTGCCGACCGCCGACACCGCCGTGATCTGGGGCGCCGAACCGTGCGGTGGCCTCACCCTGCTCGGACACGCCGGCCTCGACCCCGAGGACGCCCGCGCCTGGCGCCACGTCCCGCCCGGTGTCGACACCCCGGCCCGGCACGCCGCCCGCAGCGGCAGCGGACTCTGGCCCGAGGACGGGCCCGCCGCCACCGGCCTGCCCACCGCCGGCCGCGACACCGCGCCGTACCGGCTCGCGATGCCGATGCGCCGCCGCGGCCGCCTGCTGGGCGTCCTCGAACTCGGCTGGGCCGAAGCCCCGCCCCCGCTGCCGACCGCCGCACCCGCCCGGCTGCGGGCCCTCGCCGAGGTCTTCGCCGTCACCGTCGACACCGCGCCCCCGGCGGTGCGGCCCGAGCCGCCGCCCGCGGACACCGCCGCCCTGGAGGCCGTCCTCGACCCGGCCCTGCTGCTCGCCCCGCTGGAGGGCCGCGACGGCGAGGTCGCCGACTTCCGCATCCTGCGCACCAACCACCGCTTCCGCGACCCGGCCGGCCGGCCCAGGCACCGCATCGAGGGCAGCACCATGCTGGAGTCCTACCCGCTCGCCAGCACCCGCGGCATGCTCGACCGCCTGCTCACCGTGCTCGCCACCGGCGAACCCGTCCGCGAACGGTTCGTGCTCACCTTCCTCGCCGAGGACCTGTCCCGGCTGCCGGTCGTCGCCCGGATCGGCGCCGCCCGAACCGACGGCCACCTCCTGGTCAGCTGGCAGGTCGAGGACGCCGACGCCCGGCTCCTCGGCCTCGTCCACTCCGCCCAGCGGCTGGCCCGGGTCGGCGGCTTCGAGGAGGACCTCGTCAGCGGCGACGTCCTGTGGAACGAGCGGATGTTCGCCCTGTACGGTCTGCCGCCCGACGCCATCCCCGTGCCGCTCGCCGCCCTCCCGGCCCACGTCCACCCCGACGACCGCCGGGCCGTCCAGCGGCTCACCCGCACCGTCCTGGAGGAGGGCCGGGCCGCCTCCGCCGTCTTCCGGCTGCTGCCGCCCGGCCGGCCCGCCCGCTACGCCCGGATCGTCGCCGAACCCGTCACCGACCCCGCCGGCCGGGTGGTGCTCGTCCGCGGCGCCGGACAGGACGTCTCCGACCAGCACCGCACCGAGGTCGCCCTCGCCGCCACCCGCGAACGCCTCGCCGACAGCGAGCTGGAGGCCGCCCAGCGGCACCGGCTCGCCCTGCGCCTCCAGGAGGCGATCCTGCCGCCCGAACCGCCGCCGCTGGACAGCGCCCGGCTGCACGCCGCCGTCCGCTACCGGCCCGCCGTCGAACGCGAACGGGTCGGCGGGGACTGGTACGACATCCTGCCGCTGCCCGACGGCGGCGCCCTGCTCTCCGTCGGCGACCTCGCCGGGCACGGCGTCGAGGCGGCCACCGGGATGGTCGCACTGCGCAACGCGCTGCGCGGGCTCGCCGTCACCGGCGCCGGCCCCGCCCGGCTGCTGGAGTGGCTCAACCTCACCGCCCTCGCCCTGCCCGCCCCGGCCACCGCCACCGCGGTCTGCGCCCGCTACGACCCGCGCACCCGCACCCTGCACTGGGCCCGCGCCGGGCACCTCCCGCCCGTCCTGCTGCGGTCCGGCCGGCCCCGGGTGCTGCCGCTGCCCCGCGGTCTGCTGCTCGGCGCCACCCCCGACGCGAGGTACGAGGAGCTGGCCCTGCCGCTGGAGCCCGGCGACGTGCTGCTGCTGTACACCGACGGGCTGATCGAGCAGCGCGGCACCGCGGACGAGGAGTCGCTGCGCCAGCTGCTGGTGGCGGCCGGCGCACCCGGACCCGACCTCGGCGGCTGGCTCGACACCCTGCTGGAGCACAGCCGCGCGGACACCGACGACGACACCTGCCTGATCGCCGTCCGCACCGACCCGCAGGACCCGCGGGACCCGTAGGACCCGCCGCCCGGCGGGTCCTACGGGTCCCGGGCCCTCAGGCCGCGGCGGTCAGCGCGGCGAGTTCGTCCACCACGTCGCCGTACCGGCCGCGCCGGGCGAAGGCGGCACGCTGCCGGTCGGCGCCGGTGCCGGCCGTGCACAGGCCGGCCAGCAGCTGGCGGACGGTGCCGACGTCGCCGGCGGCCTCCAGGCCCGGCCGGGCGCGTTCCACGAGCAGGTCCACCAGGTGCCGCATCGGTGCGACGCGGCCGGTCACCGGGTCCGTCCCGTTGCCGTTGATGCCGCAGAGCGCGGCCGACCAGTGCGCGGCGTCGATCATCGCCGTGGTGTCGGCCCCCGCCCCGTCCGGACCGGCCGCCACCGGGTCCTCGGGGAGCTCGGCCAGCATCGTGGTGGCGAGTCCGCGCACCAGCGCCGCCACCAGCAGCGTGGTGTCCACGTCCGCGCTGGTGTCGGCGACCCTGACCTCCAGCGTCGGGACGTGCTCGGACGGCCGCGAGTACCAGTAGATCATCGCGGTGTCGAGGATCACCCCGGCGTCCAGCAGACCGCCGACCGTCGCCCGGTAGCCGGGCTCGTCCAGCCGCGGCGCCGGGCCGACCGTCGGCCAGCGCCGGTAGAAGGCGTGCCGCCAGCTCGCGTAGCCGGTGTCCCGGCCCGCGCTGAACGGCGAGTTCACCGCCAGCGCCTGGACGATCGGCAGCCACGGCCGCATCCGGTTGTTCAGTGCCAGTGCCCGCGCCCGGCACGGCACGCCGACGTGCACGTGGCAGCCGCAGACCAGGCCCTCCGGACTGGTCGCCACCGCACCGACGTGCTCGCTGATCCGCCGGTACCGCGCCGAATCGGTGATCGTCGGCGGATGCCCGTCCGCGATCACCGGCATCGCGGTGCCGACCGGGCGGCAGTCCGCGCCCGCGGCCGCCTCCCGCAGCACCGCCCGCAGGTGCACCAGGTCGGCGCGCAACTCCGGCAGGCTCCGGGCGGGGCGGGTGCACACCTCGGCCTGCGAGGTGAAGAACTCGGTCTGGACCCGCTCGCCGAGCACGTCCGAAGCCTCCTTGACGACACCGGGCGCGCGGCCGACGGGCAGCCGCGAGTGCCGGTCGACGAGCAGGAACTCCTCCTCGACCCCCACCGTCGGCACCTCCAGCACCCGGCGGAGGCGGGCCCCGGCCGTCACCGGACCGGACCTCTCGCCGGGGCCGCAGAGCCGCCGACCGAACCACCTGCCGGACCACCGGCCAAGCCACCTGCCGGTGCGGGCTGCGGGTTCGGCGGCACCGGCTCGGGGCCGGGCGCCGGCGGAGCCGGATCCGGCGGCACCGGGTCGGGCCCGGGACCGGGCGGGGAGGGCGGCACCGGGGCCGGTCCCGGGGGCACCGGCTCGGGCCCCGGCGGCACCGGAGGCACGGGGACGGGCGGGGGCGGGACGGGTGCCGGGTCGGGCACCGGTCCGACGTCCGGTCCCGGAGGAACGGGGACGGTCATGGCGTCCTCCTTGTCACGGGGGCGGGAGACCGGTCGTCACGCAGCACCGGCCGTCACGCGGGCGGTACACCGGCCTCCGGGCCGGGCGCCCCGTCCATGGTCCGACGGTCCGCGCCGATCCGCAGCCGACCGGGCTGCACGACCCGGGCTCGCGGGTCTCCCCCGCCCCGGCGGTTACCCCCTGCCGCCGGGGCCAATCCTGCCGCCGCCGCGCTGCGCCGGCCGCGATTGGACGGGCCCCGGGCGGGCAGGCGCGCGGTGACGGGCGGCACCGCCGGACACCCTGCGGCGCCGCCGACCAGTGGAGGAACAGCACCGAGGAGGACCGGCCATGACCACCCAGCCTTCCCGCAGCCAGCCGTCGGGCACCGGGCGCGAGCACCCCGACGACGCCTGGCCGCCCACCGACACCCCCGACTCCCGGATGACCGGGGAGGGCGGCCCGCCCCCGCCCGACGACCAGGAACCGGGCAAGGAGGCCGACGCGGCGGCCGACCCCGCCGACGACGAGGACTGAAGAGGACCGAACCCGGGACGGGCGCCGTCCGCCGGGCCGGTGGGACGGGGCCGGTGGGACGGGTTTCGCGGACGGCCCGGCCGTCCAGACGCAGGGGCACCCCCAGGAGGTGCGCCATGACCCCCACCGAGCGCTACGCCGTGACCCTGCCCACCGCCCCCGGCACCCACGCCCCGCCCCAGGTCGTGATCGTCACCCCGACCGGGACGTTCGGCCCCGACGGGCGCCCGGTGTACGCCGACGAGTCCGGCACCCTGCTCGTCCAGGTGACGGCCGCGGGCGTCGCCGAGCCCCTGGCGGGCTGCCCCGGCGCCCACGTCTGCCTGCACGCCGTCCCGATGCCCTGACCTGACCCGGCGTTTCGCCCGACCCGTCGGTGTGACGGGTCGGGCGAAACGCCGGGCCTCAGGCGTGTGCCGGGGTGCGGGCGAACTCCTCGACCAGCGTGCGCTCGAAGGCCGGCAGGTCGGCGGGCTTGCGGCTGGAGACCAGGGTGTTGGGGCCGTTGTGACAGACGGAGACCTCGCGGTCGACCCAGTGGGCGCCCGCGTTCCGCAGGTCGGTGCGCAGGCTCGGCCAGGAGGTCAGGGTGCGGCCGCGGACGGAGTCCGCCTCGATCAGCGTCCACGGGCCGTGGCAGATCACCGCGACCGGCTTGCGCAGGTCGAAGAAGCCGCGGACGAAGCCCACCGCCCGCGGGTCCATCCGCAGGAAGTCCGGGTTGGCGACGCCGCCGGGCAGCACCAGGGCGTCGAAGTCCGCCGCGGAGACGTCCGCGACCACCGCGTCCACCCGGAAGGTGTCGCCCGGGTCCAGGTGCTCGAACGCCTGGACCGTCCCGCTCTTGGTGGACACCAGCCGGGGTGTGCCGCCGGCCCGCTCCACCGCCTCCCACGGCGAGGTCAGCTCGACCTGCTCCGCGCCCTTCGGCGCCACCAGGAATGCCACCGTCCTGCCCTGCAGACCGGTCATGTCGGCCACCTTCCTCCGTATTCGCGTTCGGGTCGTTCCCCGAACGTCTCACCGGGCTGCCCGGCACGAAACCGCGGCGCCGGTGCGCGTGGTCAGTCGTGGCCCCCGGGCCTGCGCCGACGGCGGCGGACGAACACCAGGGGATGGGCCGCGGCCAGTACGGCGAGCACCCCGAAGGCCAGCGCGAGGGCGGCCGGGACGGCGCGGGCGGCCGGGTCGTCGTCCCCGGCGGCCACCGCCCAGAACGCGAACAGGGCGGTCAGGAACGCCAGCAGCGGCGCGGACACCCGGGACAGCGCCTGCCGGGGCCCACCGGTCGTGGACGGCACGGCCGCTCACCTCCACCGGGACCCGGCCGCGGCCGGCCGGCCCCGTGACGGCGTCTGCCCGGCCGGGCCCGCGCCACACCCCGGGAGCGCCGGGCGTCCGTTTGTGGCCGGGCGGCCCGGGCAGGCGCACAGTGGAGGGGGTGAAGGAGGCTGCCATGCCCGTCAATCCCGGCCCGCCCGAACTGCGTCCGCACGATCCCGCCGCCGGTGCCGCGCGCACCGTCCCGGTGAACCCCGGGCCGCCGCCCGAGACCCTGCGCAGGCCGCACGAGCGGCACGAAAGCCGTCCGCGGCGCCACCGGCACTGGCCGCACCGCCACGACCGGTTCGACCGCCACCACCAGGACGGCCGCGACACCGCGCAGCCGCCGGAGCGGGACACCTGACCCGACCGCTCACCCGTCCCGTCCATGGTGACACTGTGTCACTGTTGCGACATGGTGTCGTCACTGCGACACAATGTCACTGATGTGATGGGCCGTCCCGATTTCTGCCGTGCCCTGGCGTGCTCAGCGCCGCCGGGGACCGGAGCGGCGCAGCAGCACGACCGGGACGAGCACCCAGCACACCGCGAACCACGCCAGCACGGCGCCCGCGATCACCCAGGCGCCCCAGGTGAGGCCGGCGACCTTGAGCAGCAGCAGCAGGGCCGCGCCGACGTTCAGGCCGAGCAGGACCACCCCGAGCGAGACCATCCGGGCGGCGGCCGCGACCATGCGCGGCTTGATGTGCCGCCCGGCCAGCAGCCGGTGGTAGGAGACCGGTGCCATCAGGGTGCCGGTGGCGATGGCACCGAGGGTCACCACCCCGACGTAGAGGGCCCGGTCGAAGCCGTGCAGCGTGGTGAACCGCTCGGTGAACACCACCGTCAGCAGGAATCCGAACATGATCTGGGCGCCGGTCTGCGCGACCCGCACCTCCTGGAGCAGGTCCGTCCAGAGCCGGTCGGCCCGCTCCTCCGGGGTCTCGTCGCGGCCGTCCGCGGGTGGCTGCTGCTCTGCCATGCTCTCCATCCTCGGTGCGGCGGCCGGGGGACGCCGCCGGACCCGGCCGCCCGCTCGGGAGGCCTGCTGGGTAACGACCCGGACAGGGCCCGGACGCAGACGGGCGGCCCGCGGGTCAGGAGCGCGGGCTCACCCTGTCGGGCGTCTGGCCCGATCCGCGGCCGGCAAACCCCGCGGGCCGGACGGGCCCGCTCACGGGGCGACCGCGGTCAGCACCGGCTGGAAGAACCCGCTCGCCGCCGGCTCCGCCCAGGCCGGCCGGACGAAGCCCGCGTCGAGCACCAGCCCGGTCAGCCGCTCCCGGGCGAGCGCCCAGTACGCGGCGCGCCGGACCTCGGTGCGCACCCCGTCCGGGCCGCTGCGCTCCTGCACCATGTCGAGGTCGTAGTGCTCGCCGTCCTCGTGCCAGTGCCACCGCTGGAAGGTGGTCGTCCTGACCCCGGCGTCCGCGACCACCTGCGGCGGCGTGCCGGTGGGCCGGGTGCGGCGCAGTTCGTCGTACGGGCGGGTGCTGATGAGCAGCAGGCCGCCCGGGCGGAGCACCCGCCGCATCGCGTCCAGCGCGGCGCCGACGTCCCCGGCGGTCAGCAGGTGGGGGAGCGAGTTGTCCGCGCACACGACCGCGTCGAACCGGCCCGGGACGAACGGCAGCCGGCGCATGTCGGCGGCGACGGTGGGCAGCTCCGCGCCGCGGACCGCCGCCTCGCGCGCCGCCCGGGCCGCCGCCACCGCACTGAGGTCGGAGCCGACCACCCGGTGGCCGCGCAGGGCCAACCCGATCGCCTGGGTGCCGATGCCGCAGGCGCAGTCGAGCACGTCCGCCGGGCCGGACCCGAGGCGGTCGGTGAGCAGCGCGTCCAGGGCGGCGCCCTGCCGCCGGATGCCCGCCTCCCAGTCGGCGTAGATCAGGTGGTAGTCGGCGGCGAGGCCGTCGTAGAAGCCCGCCACCGGGTCCCGCGGTGCCATGCGTCCTCCTGTCGCCGTCCGTGGAGCCGGTTCTGACGCCCCGTCGGCGTCACGGCGACCTCACGTCTGCCTCGCACCGGCCTCACAGCGACGGCGTGCCGTTCCGGTCGGCAGGTCCGGGGTCGGCTCCGGGGGCGACCTCGGCGCGGACGGGGTTGTGGTCGGAGAGGCCGTCGACGTCCTCGACCACGGCGCCGCGGCTGTCGAGGCCGTGCACCACCACGTGGTCGATCCACTGGGACTTCTCCGCGCCGGTCTCGCGCGGTCTGGTCGGCGGTGCGCCGGGCGGGAGCCCGGCGACGGCGAAGCCGGGGCCGAGTTCGGCGGCCACGGTCGTCCGGTCCGCGTTGAAGTCGCCCAACAGGACGGCCGGGCCGTCCGCGGCGGCGGCCACCACCTCCGCCAGCCGGGCGAGTTGGGCGGGCCGGCGGGGACCGGTGCTCACATGGGTCGCGACGACGAGCAGGCCCGCCGTGCGGACGGCGAGCAGCCCCTTGCCGCGGTCCTCCGCGAAGGCCTCGGCGGCCACCACCTCGCCCGGCCCGTCGACCAGCAGCACCAGGTGCTCGCTGCGGTCGGCCAGCAGGGTGGGGATGCGGCGCGGTGTCGGGATCCGCGGGTAGTCGAGCGTGTGGATGCTCCGGCCGACGGGCAACGCGGCCCGGAGCGAGGCGAGTTGGTCGCCGCTCACCTCCTGCAGCGCCACCACCCGTTCGGTCAGCGCGGCGACCCGGGCGGTGACGGCGGCGATCCGCGGTGCCTCCTCGGGCCACCGGTCGAGGACGTCACTGCTCCAGTTCTCCGCGTGGACGCGGTGCAGGACGTTCCAGGTGGCAACGGTGAGCATGCCCCCGATGGTACGGGCCGCCGGCGACACCCCGCGTCGCGGGCGCAGCCCCGCAGGTGGCTGCCCCTCAGCCCGCTTCGCCCGGCTGCCCCTTCGCGCTGCGGAGGGTGCGCAGGGCGGCACTGAAGGCGGCGGCGTCGGCGCCGAGCGGCCCGAAGAAGGCGCGGTCGCAGGCCTCGACGGCCGCGACGGCCCGGTCGGCGAGGGCGCGGCCCTCGTCGGTGGGGGCGAGGGCGCGGGCGCGGCGGTCGTGCGGGTGCGGCAGCCGGTGGACCAGGCCGCGGGACTCCAGGGCGCGCAGGACCTGGGAGGTCATCATCGGATCGGTGGCGGCGTGGTCGGCGAGGTGCTTCTGGGTGACCGGTCCGTCCGCCTGCAGCCAGCTCAGCGAGGCGAGCAGGACGAACTGGACGTGGGTCAGCCCGTACGGCTTGAGGGCGGCACGCTGGGCGGCCTGCCAGCGGTTGGTGACCTGCCAGAGCAGCAGGCCGGGGCTCTCGTCGGGCTCGGTGAAGCCGCTGGCCAGGCGCGGCGGGTGGTCGGTCATGCGGGGACCATAGCGGCCCGGACGAGGGCCAGGTCGTGGGCGGTCAGCTCGACCAGGCCGCGGCGCAGCCGGTACCCCCAGTCGGGGCCGGAGGTCAGGTCGAGCGTGCCGTCGAACCGGGCGAGCGGTGTCTCGGCGGCGCCGGGCAGGTAGTCGACCCGCCGCCGCCAGGGCTTGAAGTCGCCCTCGTCGGCCTGCCACACCTCCTCGTCGGCGACCGTGCCGATGGCGGTGAAGGCGCGCAGCGGGCGGCCGCCGGTGAGGCTCGTCCGGGGCGAGTAGTAGACCAGCCAGTCGCCGGCCGCCAGACGGGCGACCGCGTCCCGGCGGCCGTGGTTGAGCTGGGCGATGCCCAGCCCGGTGCCGCGCAGGACGTGGTCGCGGCAGACGACGCCGAGCCAGGCCCTCATGCGGCGGTCACCGCGCCGTCGGCCTCGGCGGTGGCGGCGAGCCGGTCGAGGTCCTGCTGGAGGCCGGCCCGGATGTCCTTGCCGAGGATCGCGTTCCACAGGGCGGCGAGCGGACCGTCGAGGGTGACCTCGACGTTGACCAGGGTGCCGCCCTGCTCGGTGCGCTCGACCAGGTGACGGAAGGTCAGCCGGGCGCCCAGCAGCCGGGAGACGTCGGTGAACTCCCGGCCGGGGACGAGCTTCGCGACGGTGAACGGCACCTTGGGGCCTCCCTTCGGCTTGAGCACGCCGGTGGCGCCCTCGACGAACGGGCCGTCCAGGCGGACCCAGGCGGTGTCGGTGTTCCACTCGGGCCAGGTGGCCATGTCGGCCCAGCGGGCGAAGAAGGCGGACGGGTGGGCGGTGGAGACGGTCTGTGCCGTGGCGAGCTTCCTCATGAGGAATACTATGCGCGCTTAGTATCTTCCGCGTCAAGCCCGTTCCGCCCGTTGCCCGCGTCCGGGTCGCCCGGCCCGCCCGGCCCGTCCGGTGCGGCCCTCAGACGGCGGTCAGGACGTGCTCCCGGCGGTCGGCCCGGTGCAGGCGGCGTTCGCGGGCGACGATGTGCTTCGCCACCACCGCGGCGTCCTTGCCGGCGCCGCCGATCAGCATCGAACTGAACGCCCGCTGGAAGGCGAGGCCGCAGAAGTACAGACCGGGCGCGTCCCCGACCACGCCGCGGTGCTCCCGCGGCCAGCCGTCCGGGCCGGTCACCGGCGCGTCGATCCAGCCGAAGTCCTGCCGGAAGCCGGTGCACCAGACGACGTTGGCCACCTCGACCACCCGTCCGCCGCCGAGCAGCGGCATGCCGTCCCGCACCCCGGTCATCCGCTCCGGCACCCGCTCCACCCCGGCCCGCGCCAGGTCGGCGGCCTTCACCCGCAGCAGCGGCCCGCCGTGCGTGCGGACCTCGTCGCGCATCCGCCGTCCGAACGGCGTGCCCGTGGTGAGGACCCGGTCGGCGATCCGCCACAGCACCGGGAACGCCAGCCGGGTCGACCGCGCCTCCAGGGTGAGCGGGATCTGCCCGGTCTCCCGTCCGCACAGCACCGTCCGGTGCCGCCCGGCCACCTCGTACGCCACGTCCGCACCCGAGTGCGAGGCGCCGACCACCAGCACCGGCCCGTCGCGCAGCCGGCCTTCGTTGCGGTACTCGCAGGAGTGCAGCTGCAGGATCCGCGGATCGAGCTGAGGCGCGAAGGGCGGGACGTACGGGCCGCGGCCGAAGGTGCCGGTGGCGACCACGGCGTTCTCGGCGAGCAGCCGGCCCCGGTCGGTCTCCACCACCCACCCACCGGCCCCGTCGAGGCCGTCGGTGTCTCCGGTGCTCCCGGCACCGGTGGTGTCTGCGGTGTCCGCGGGGGAGAGCCGGGTGACCCGGACGCCGGTGCGCACCGGCAGGTCGAACCGCTCCGCGTACGCCTCCAGGTAGTCCGCCACCTGGTCCTTGCCGGGGAAGGACCAGCCGGGTGCGGGGAAGTGCATCCCGGGCAGCGCGTCGTAGCGGGCCGGGCTGTACAGCCGCAGCGAGTCCCAGTGCGAGCGCCAGTTGTCGCCGATCCGAACGCCGCCGTCCAGGATCACGCACTCCCGACCGCGCCGGGCCAGCTGCTGACCGACGGCGAGCCCCGCCTGCCCCGCACCGATGACCACGGTCTCGTGCCGTTCCCCGTTCATGACTCCTCCTCCGTTCCGTCCCCAGGCCCCGCGAGCAGCACCAGCACCCGGTTCAGCAGGGCCTCGGCCTCGGCCAGCCGGCCGCGGGCGACGCAGACCGCGCCGAGCGCCCGCAACGGCACCGCCAGCCGCGGGTCGTCCGGGCCGTACGCCGCCGTGCAGCAGCGGACCGCGCGGCGCAGCGCACGTTCGGCGGCGGCGTGCTCGCCGCGTTCCGCCAGCGCCGCCCCGAGGGCCGTCGCCACCCGGCCCGCCTGCGCGGGCGCGGGGACGCCCGTCCGGGCCGGTGCCTCGGCAGGTGTCTGTGCGTGGAGTGCCACGGTCGTCGCCGCCTTCCGGGGCCGTTCGCCGTACTCCGACGCTAGGCCGCGGGGCCGGGGCGGCACATCGGCAGAACCATGTGTTCCGGGCCGTGGCGGATGGGCAGATGTGCGCAGACGGCCGAGGGGCCGCACCGGCCCGGGGACCTCAGTGGCCCGGGGGGCGGGCACCGGCGAGGCCGTGTTCGAAGGCGTACGCGGCGGCGGCCGTCCGGGAGCCGGCGTCCAGCTTGCCGAGGATGTTGCTGATGTGGCGGGCCACCGTGCGCTCGCTGAGGTGGAGCTCCCGGGCGATCGCGTGGTTGCTGCCGCCCCCGGCGACCAGCCGCAGCACCTCCACCTCGCGCGGGGTCAGCCCCGCGGGCGCCTGCGCCGGGCCCGTACCGCCGGGGGGCCCGTCTCCCGCCCCGCCGGCCGCCGCCGCCCGGGCCAGCGCCAGGTCCGGCCCGGCGCCCAGCCGGGCGAACCCGGCCGCCGCCGCGTCCAGTTCCACCGCCGCGGTGTCCTCGTCGCCGAGCGCCCGGCAGGCCCGTGCCACCAGCACCCGGGCCCGGGCCGTCTCGTACGGCACGTCCAGGTCCCGCCACAGCCGCCAGGCCCGGCGGGCCTGTGTCAGCGCCTGCGTCAGCTCCTCCGTCCGGGCCCTCGCAGGCGCGCCGGCGAGCAGCACCGCCGCCCGCGCCTGTGCGGCCTGCGCGTCCAGGGCCGGCCGCCGGAAGGTCCCCGCGATCGCGGCGAGCTCCTCGGCGGCCGCCCGGGCCTCCGCCGTGCCGCCGATCACCAGCGCGACCTCCACCAGCGCGGGCAGCAGCCGGGCCCGGGCCAACCGGTCCGGCGCCTCCGCGAGGGCCCGCCGCACACCGCCCGCCGCCGCCTCCAGCCGGCCCCCGGCCAGCCGCAGCAGTGCCAGCCCCGGCTGGGCGTCGCAGCCGTACCGCCCGCTCTGCCGGTACGCCTCCTCGGCCCGCGCCCACTCCCCGCGCAGCCGGTGGATCTCGCCGAGCTGGTAGAAGGCGCCGCCCGCGAGGAACTCCCCGAAGCCGCGGGTCAGCCGCTCGCAGGCGCTCCGCGCCTGCACGGCCGCGTTCGCCCAGTCGCCCACCAGCCGCAGCAGCTCCGAGCGGTGCACCAGGCAGATCCCCGAGTACCCGCCCTCGAACTGCGGCCGCGCGTCCGTCCAGGCGTCCAGCGCGAGCGTCCACTCGCGGGCCCGGCGCAACTCCTGCAGGTCCTGGCAGACCGCGATCACCAGGCAGTACACCCAGGCGGTCACCCGCGGTCCGGTCTCCCCGGCGGTCACCGCCACCATCGCCTCGTCCAGCAGCGCCAGACCCTCGTCCACGCGCTCCTGCGCGATCCGCGCAGCGCCCTGGTACTGGGCCGCCAGCACCGCCAGATCCCGGTCCCCGAACCGCCCCGCCAGCTCCAGGACCCGCCCCGCCGTCCCGAACGCGGCCTCGTGCTCGCCCTCCTGCAGCTGCCGTTCCGCCTCCCGCACCAGCAGGAACCCCTGCTCGGCGCACGGCGGACCCGACCCGGCGAACCGCCCCGCCCGCGCCAGCCAGCCGCCCGCGTGCGCGAACTCGCCGCGCATCGCCAGCACCTCCGCCAGCCAGAACGCACAGCGCAGCGCACCACGGACGTCCGCGGCCCCCTCTCGCGCCAGGTACGCCCGCTGCAGGACGGCCGACGCCTCCTCGCCCCGGCCGAGCAGCTGTGCCGCCTCGCCCCAGTCCTCCAGATCCGCGACCCCGAGCCCGCCCGGCTCCCCGCCGTCCGCGGCGGCGTACAGCTCACAGGCGTCCCGCCAGGCGTGCCCGCCGTGCGAGCGCCTTGCATCGGCCAGTACCGCGGCCGCGTCCATGCCTGCCTCCGGCCCCCACCGGGCCCCGACCACCATTCAACCGCCGCCCGCCCCGACTGTCAGCCGCCGTCGCCCGGGACCGGCCGTGGTCAGAACTCCGCGGTGCCGAGGTCGAGGTCGAACGGCGCCGGCAACCGCACCGGCACCCCGAACGGAGGGGCCCCTCGACGAGGGTGCAGCCGAGCCGCCCGGGCTGGGAGAACAGCGTGCAGACCCGCTCCTGCCGGTCGACCAGCAGGTGGAGCGGCGCACCGTACCGGGCGTAGCGGCGCTCGGCGGTCCGGTCGGGCCGACGAGCCTCACCCGCCCGCGGGCCGGCGGGACGCTCTGACGGGGTCAGAGGCTCTCGGCGGGCTCCTGGTGGTGGGCGAGGTGGCCGCCGAGGGCGGCGGCCGTGGCGGCGACCGTGAGGCCGGCGAGGCCGAGGAGACGGCCCGTGGTGGGGGCCGTGCCGGTACGGGCGGCGCGGCAGCGGGCGGCCAGCGAGGCGCCCTGCAGGGCGGCCGCGGCGACGATGCCGACGGCGTGGACCAGGCCGGTGCGGCGCTGCTCGGCGGTCAGCGTCGACCAGTCGGCCCAGCCCGTCCAGGCGGCGGGGGCCACGCCGATCAGGCCGATCCTGGTGAGCCGGCGGGCCGCGTCGGGGGAGGTGCAGGCGGCGTCCAGGAGGGTGGCCGAGAGCCAGCAGCCCACCGGGAGCTGGACCACCGCGGGGTGCAGGTGATGGCCGAGCCACACGCCGTGCAGGGCGTCCCGCACGGGCTGCGGGACCTGCTGGAGCATCCCGTGCAGGCGCTTCGACGCGGGGTCGAGGGGGGCCCAGCCGGACGGTGCGTCCAGCCATCCGGCGAGCGGTGACCGCCTGGATCCGGAGAAGGTGTGAACGTCCATATCGGGCGATTTGCCGGTTCGTGCACCCGCCAAACCCGCGCCGGCCGAACGGGGAGTTCAGAAGTGGGTGAGCAGCTCGGTGAAGCTCGCCAGCTCCAGGGTGGCGGTGTGCGCACCGAACTCCTCGTGCTCCAGCACCCAGGTGTGCTCGTGCGGGATGAAGACGGCGTTCAGGCCGGCCCGGCGGGCCGGCACGATGTCCGACTTGGGGGAGTTGCCGATCATCCACGTCCGGTCGGGGACGAGCGAGAGGTCGGCGACCAGCCGGTGGTAGGTGTCGACGTTCTTCTCGGCCACGATGTGGATCCCGCCGAAGTGGTGCGCGACGGCGGATGCCTCGACCTTGCGCCGCTGCTCCGCCTCGTCGCCCTTGGTGAGCATCAGCAGCCGGTGCCGCCCGGCCAGCTCGGCGAGGGTGTCGGCGACGCCGGGGATCAGTTCGACCGTGCGGCTGGTCAGCGGCAGCAGCAGGTGGTCGATCCGGTCCCGGTCCTCGGCCGTGACGGAACGGCCCTGCAATTGTCCGAGGCTCTCGGCCAGGTTGTGCCGGAACACGGTGGCGCCGTACCCGAGGGTGGCCGCGTTCGCCGCCTCCACCGCGTCGAGCACCGTCCGGGCGGCCTGCCGGGCGGCGACGTCGGCGGGATCGCCGGCCACCCAGTCGAGGAAGCCCTCGATGACGCGCTCGAAGAGCACGTTGTTCTCCCACAACGTGTCGTCGGCGTCGAAGACGAGCACCTGGTCGGCGTGCAATCCCATCCACCTCATCCGTTCCGTGACGGTCGGTCAGTTCGCCGGTGCGGCCGGGGAGCCGTCCTCCAGCAGGGTGCCCAGCCGGGCGAGCGACTCCCGCAGGGCCTCCCCGCGGGCCGCCCCGGCCGCCTCGGCGAGCGGCAGCCACCGCACCCGGGCGCCCGGCCGCTCGGGGCGGGCCGCCCCCGGGGTCCCGGTGGCGAGCACGAAGCGGAGGTCGGCGTGTTCGTGGGCCGGCTCGCGGTCCGAGGCGGGCACCGGCAGCACGACCACGTGCAGCAGCTCCGCCGAGGGCCAGAACGCCAGGTCGGCGAGGCCGGTCTCCTCCTCGGCCTCGCGCAGCGCCACCGCGCCCGGGAACTCCTCGCCGGGATCGCCGTGTCCGCCGACCTGCAGCCAGTCCTGCTGGCGCTCGTGCCAGCGCAGCAGCACCTCCCGCCGGGCGGGGTGCACGATCAGCGCGGAGGCGGTCACGTGCAGCGGCCGTCCGCGGTCGTAGGGGTCGGCGGCGGCCGCCAGCGGCGCGATCCGGGCGAGGTCCGCGGCCTCCTGCGCGGTGCGCGGGCGGTGCCCGGCCAGCAGCCCGGCGAGCGTCGGCAGCTCCCCGGGCGCGGTGCGCCCCGTCCCGGAGATGTCCGTCCCGGCCATTGCCCGCCTCCGTACCCGTGCCGCGTGCGACCGGTCGGCCGGCACCCGTCGAACCTAGCCGGGCCACGGCGCTCCGCACACCGATTTTCCCCCGCCGCGGGCCCGCCGTACACCGAGCGCGACCGTCCGCCCGGTGCGGTCCGCCCGAGGCGTCCGTCACCGAGGGCGACTCCGGGCGGCCCCGGGCACCCCGGCCGACCCGCCGTCAGCCGGGATCCCGCGGGCGGCCTGCGACCGGTCCCCGGCGGACGGCCACGGGCCGTCACCCCGTCGGCCGCCCTCCCGGACCCGGCGACCGGGTCCGGGCCCTCAGATCGGCCACGGACCGTCACCAACGGCGCGGCGTGCGGCGGACGGCCGTCCGCGGGCGATTGAGCTCCCCGCCGAAGGGGCCGACACTGGAGGTAGAGCGAGCGGCCGGAGGCATGCCATGGGCCCAGCGATCGTCTACGTGCACGGGGTCGGCAACAAACCGCCCGAACAGCAGTTGAAGGAGCAATGGGACGTCGCCCTCTTCGGCCGGCCGATGGGCGGGCTCTCCCGGATGGCGTACTGGGCGCCGCTGCGCCACCACGAGCCGCTGCCCGCACCCGTCCCCGACGACGGGGTCACCGAACTGCCGCCCTCGGGTTCGGCGCCCAGGACGGCCCGGCCGTCGGCCCCCGCCCCGCCGGAGGAGTTCCTCGCCGCCGTCCGCGCCGGGACCGGGGCGTCCGTGCCGGGCAGCACCGCCCCCGGGCCGCTCGACCCCTGGTTGCGGGCCATGGTGTACGCCGCCGAGGCCCTCTCCGCCGGAGCGGGCGCCGCCACCGGCGCGGAAGCGCTGCCGCTGCCCCGGTTCGGCCGCACCGCGGCCTTCCAGGCCCTCGCCCGGCACACCTACGAGGACGCCCACGCCTACTTCTCCGGCGGGATGCGCGAGCAGATCCAGAAGGTCGCCTCGACCGCGCTGGAGGAGGCCGACGGGCCGCTCGTCGTGGTCGGTCACGGCCTCGGCTCGGTGATCGTCTACGAGGTGCTGCGCACCCACCCGGGCGAAGTGCCGTTGCTGATCACCATCGGCTCGCCGCTCGGCATCCCCGAGATCCGGGACCGGCTCGCCGCCCCGCTCACCGTGCCGCCCGGCGTCGCCGCCTGGCGGAACGCCTACGACCCCCGCGACCTGGTCGCCCTGGGCCGCACCGTCCGCCCGGAGTACGAGCCGGGCAGCCTCACCGAGGACGTCGTGGTGGTCAACGACAGCGCCAACCACCACGGCGCCGCCGAGTACCTCGCCCGCCCGGCCGTCCGCGCGCCCGTCCGCGCCCGGATCGCCGCCTGACCGTCCGGCCCGCCGCCCGAACGGCGGCGCACCCCGCCCGCGGCCCGGCCGACCGGACCCGGACCGCACACCCCGACCGGGGGCACCCCTGATGACCACGCCCGGAACACAGACGCGGGAGGCACCCGCCGCCCCGCCCGCCCTCCACCACGGCCTCGACCCCGTGTACGGCGCCCCCGGGGACCCACCCGGGCCGCCCGCGGCGGCGGTGACGGTGGGACTCTCCGGCGCGGACCGGCGGCTCCTCGTGGACGTCGTCGTCAACGCCTGCACGCCGCAGGACCTCGAACGGGCGTGGTCCCCCACCGGCCGCGGACCGGCCACCACCGGCACCGACCTGCGCACCACCGTCCACCGGGTCGTCGAGGAGGCCGAACGGGACGGCCGGCTGGAGGAGTTCCTCGGCGCCCTGCGCCACGGGCGCTCCCCCGCCGTGGCCGCCCTCGCCGAACGGCTGCTCACCGCCGTCCCGGCGTCGTCCGCCGGACCGGGCGGCGCCGCAGCCGAGGACCCGTACGCCGCCGACCTGCTCGGCCGGCGGCTCTTCCTCGGCCGCACCCTGCTCCGCACCCACCTCAAGGACCTCGTCTCCGACAGCCGCAGCCGCGTCCTGCTCGTCACCGGCCCCCGTTCCTGCGGCAAGTCCCACACCTGGTACTTCGTCAGCCACGTCGCCCAGCAGCTGCGGACCTTCCGGCCGGTCCTCGTCGACCTCGCCGAATGGGCCGACGGGCTCTGCACCCCCCACGACCTGATGAGCTCCGTCGCCGCCCAGCTGGAGCTGCCCGAACCCACCCCCGCCCCGCCCGCCCGGGGCGCCGACCAGGCCCGCCGGCTGTGCGACTGGCTGGTCGGCCGGCTCTACGACGCGTCCGGCCGCACCACCCATCTGCTCGTCGTCGACAGCCTCGACCACGTGCCGCTGCAGGCCGACACCGCCGCCCTGATCGACCGCCTCACCGACGCCGCCGTCCGCGGCCGCCACCCCGGCCTGCGCGTCCTCCTGCTCGGCCACGACCGCCCCGCACTCGACGCCCTCGACTGCGTCCTCACCGAGCCCGTCGGCACCGTCGACCGCCGCGACCTGTGCGCCTTCTTCGGCCGGCTCGCCACCGACCTCGGCACCGAGATCGCGCCGCCCCTCGTCGAGACCGTCGTCGACCGGCTGCTCGCCGCACTGCCCGACGACCGCGCCGCCGCGATCCGCCGGCTCCCCGACGCCGTCCGCGACACCGCCGACGCCGTCTTCGACCGGCAGGTCCTGCGATGACCACGGCCCGCACCCGCCTCAGCGCCGCCACCGTCGAAGAACGCCTCGACCGGCTCACCCGCAGGACGGCCGCGGCGGCCGGCCCGCCCCCGCCCGCCGAACAGGCCTACCGCCAGGCCGCCGCCGTCCTCGCCTGCTACGACCCCGCCACCCTCCGCCCGGTCGGCCACGCACCCGACGCCGCCGCCCTCCGGGCCCTACTCGCCGTCAGCGAACCCGTCCACGGCGCCGACGGCAGCCCCGAATGGCGCCTGCCCGAGGCCCTGCGCCGCACCACCCTCGCCGCGATGGCCGGCCCGGACGCCCACCGCCGCGCCCTCGACACCAACCCCGACCGCCCCCGGGGACCCGTCCAACTCGCCCTCACCCGCTACCTCACCGACACCGCCCCGCCCCCCGCCGAACAGGACCTCGACGAACTCCTCGCCACCACCCGGGTCGCCGCATGGCTCGACGGCCTCGTCCCCGGCCTGCCCGGCGCCACCGAGATCACCGACCACCTCGAACGCCGCCGACTCCTCGAACCGCTGCGCCGCCTCGCCGGCACCCACGTCGCCGGACGCGCCGACGTCCTCGCCGAACTCGCCGAGCACACCGCCGGCACCGACCGCCGGCCGATGCTGATCGGAGGCCCCGGCGGCATCGGCAGGTCCACCGTCCTCGCCCGCTTCATCCTCGACGGCGAACACCGCAGCACCGGCCCCCGGCTGCCCTTCGCCCACATCGACCTCGACCGGCCCGGCCTGCTGCCGCAGGAACCGCTCACCCTGCTCCTCGAAGCCGTCCGCCAACTGCGCATCCAGCACCCCGGACTGCGGCCCCTCGCCGAGTTCTTCACCGACAAGTGGATCGCCCGCGCCGCCCCCGACCTGCACACCCTCGCCGCCGCCCACGCCGACTCCGCGGCCACCGCCCGCGGCACCACCGACCACCTCACCGCCTCCGTCCGGCTGCTCACCGCACCCGCCGAACGCGAGTCGCTGTACCGCGAGTTCGCCCGGCTGCTCGCCCTCGCACTGCCCGACGGCCCCGTCCTGCTCGCGATCGACACCTTCGAGGCCGCCCAGGACATGGGCCCCGAGGTGCTCGCCGAACTCCGGCGGATGTTCGACCTGCTCGCCGCCGCCAACCCGGCCCTGCGGGTCGTCCTCGCCGGCCGCGTCCCCGCCGGACTGCCCGCCCGCGAACTCCGACTGCCCGACTTCGACCGCGACGCCGCCCGCGCCCGCCTGAGCGCGCTGCTCGGCCCCGCCGCCGACCCGGCCGCCCTCGACCCCGTCGTCGACGCCGTCGGCGGCGACCCGCTCGACCTGCGCCTCGCCGCCGACCTCATCGGCAGTGGAGACACCACCGGGGGAGAACCGCACGACCACCTCCACCGCCACGTCCTCGACCGCATCGAGGACCCCGACGTCCGCGGCCTCGCCCGCCCCGCCCTGGTGCTCCGCCGACTCACCCCCGCCGTACTGCGCTACGTCCTGGCCGGCCCCGGCGGCGTGCGCGTCCCCGACGACCTGCGGGCCGGCGAACTCTTCGACCTGTTCGCCCGCGAGACCGCCCTGCTCGGCCCCGCCGCCGACGGCTCCCTCGAACACCGCGGCGACCTCCGCCGCCGACTCCTGCCGCTGCTGCAGGCCGAGGCGCCCGAACAGGTCGCCGAGATCCACGAGGCCGCCGTGCTGCACTACGTGCAGGAGGACGGCCTCACCGCCCGCGCGGAAGAGCTCTACCACCGGCTCGGCCTCGGTGAGTCCGCCACCGAACTCGACCGGCGCTGGCAGCCCGGCGTCGAAGCCCTGCTCACCGGCTCCATCGACGAACTCCCGCCCGGCAGCCGGGCCTACCTCGCCTCCCGCTCCGGACGGACGCTCCACCCCGCCACCCTCCGCGAGGTGCCCGCCGAGCAGTGGGAACGGCACGCCGAGGTCCAGATCACCCGGCTGCTGGAACTCGACGACCCGCACCGCGCCGCCGAAGTCCTCGGCCGCCGGCCCGCCGGCGGCGAACGCGGCGCACGGCTGCTGCTGCTCGAAGCCCGGGTACGGGCCGCCCTCGGCGAACTCGACTCCGCCCGGGCGCTCGCCTCCGCCGCCCGCAGCCGTGCCGTCGAGGAACAGGCCCGGGGAGTGCAGTTGGAGGCCGACTACGCGCAGGCCCGCTGGGCCGTCGACGAGGGATTCGCCGAAGAGGCCGGACCGCAGCTCGCCGAAGCCGCACGACTGGCCGAGGACCTCGGGGACCGGCTGATGGTGATCCGGATCGAACTCGCCCGCCGGCCCTGTGCCGGGGACGGGTCCGGGGACGGGGCCGCTGCGCTCGCCCGGCTGGTCGACGACCGGACGGTCCGACTGCTCTCCCAGGACCCGCAGCTGCTGCTCGCCGCCACCGCGGCCGTCGGCGAACAGCGGCCCGAACTCGTCCGGCAGAGCCTGCGGGTGATCGGCCTGCGGCGGTTCACCCCCCGGCAGCGGACCCGACTCGCCCGGGTGCTCGGGGAATGGGACGCCACGCTCGGCGGCGAAGCCGCCAGGACGGCCGCCCCGGCCGGACCCGGGGCCGTCCTGCCCTCCGCCGGCTTCTGGCCGAACTGGCTGGCCACGGCGCCCCCCCACCAGGCCGCGAACGCCCTCATCGCCCTCACCACGGCCCTCCCCGGCGGCACGGCCGTCCTCGCAGCCCTCGCCGGCGTCCACCGCCAATGGCTCACCGGGGACGACCCGCCAACGGAGTAGCGGAAGCACTCAGGGGCGCGGGGCAACCCCTCAGGGGCGCGGGGAACTGCGCAATTCGGGATCGGCGAGCCGACGGATCCGGTCGGCCGTGGACACGCGGACGCGCACCAGGGGCCAACCGGAACTGCCGGGTCCGCCACCCTCGGACTGCGCAGTTCCCCGCGCCCCTGGGGATGCTGCCCCGCGCCCCTGGGGTTGCTCCAGGTCCCTGGGAGCTGCCTCTCAGGCGGCCTGGGCGCGTTCGGTGATGTTGCGGGCCATGCCGCCGAAGACGACGGCGTGGAAGGGAGCGACGGACCACCAGTAGGCGTGGCCGGCGAGACCGTGGGGGTGGAAGAGGGCCCGTTGGCGGTAGAGGGCGCCGCCGTCGCCGTCGGGGGCGACCGAGAGTTCCAGCCAGGCCGGGCCGGGCAGCCGCATCTCGGCCCGCAGCCGCAGCAGCCGCCCCGGTTCGATCTCCTCGACCCGCCAGAAGTCCAGCGAGTCGCCGACCCGCAGCCGGGCCGGGTCGCGTCGCCCGCGCCGCAGCCCGACCCCGCCGACCGCGCGGTCCGCCCACCCCCGCAGGGCCCAGGCGAGCGGGAAGGAGTACCAGCCGTTCTCGCCGCCGATGCCTTCGACGACCCGCCAGACGGATTCCGGCGCGGCGTCGACGCGCAGTTCGCGGACGTCCTGGTAGAGGCTGCCGCCGGCCCAGTCGGGGTCGGTGGGCAGCGGGTCGCTGGGGGCGCCGGGCAGGGAGGCGGAGGACCAGCGGGTGGTGACCTGGGCGTCGCGGATGCGGCGCAGGGCGAGGCGGACGGCGTCGTCGAAGCCGATCAGGCCGTGCACCGGCCGGTCGAGGCCGGGTGCGGTCTGTTCGGGCGGGTCGGGGACGTACCGGGCGATGTCGTGCTCGGCGCAGACGACTTCGTGCCGCAGGGATTCGACGAGCGGCCGGGCGATGGAGTTGGGGACGGGGGTGACCAGGCCGACCCAGAGGCCGGAGAGCCGGGGGGTGAGGACGGGCACCGGGACGATCAGCCGGCGGGGCAGGCCGGCGACGGCCGCGTAGCGGAGCATCATCCGGCGGTACGTCAGGACGTCGGGGCCGCCGATGTCGAAGGCCCGGTTGACCTCGGGCGGCAGGTCGGCGGCGGCGACCAGGTAGCGCAGCACGTCGCGGACGGAGATCGGCTGGATCCGGGTGCCGACCCAGCTGGGCGTCACCATCACGGGCAGCCGTTCGGTGAGGTAGCGGAGCATCTCGAAGGAGGCGGAGCCGGAGCCGATGATGACCGCGGCGCGCAGTTCGGCGGTGGGTACCCCGCTGGCGCGCAGCACCCGGCCGACCTCGGCGCGGGAGCGCAGGTGCGGAGAGAGTTCGTCGGCGGGGACGCCGGCGGGCACGAGTCCGCCGAGGTAGACGATCCGCCGGACGCCGGCCCGGGCGGCGGCCGCGCCGAAGGCCCGGGCGGCCTCGCGGTCGGTGCGTTCGAAGCCGGAGCCGGTGCCGAGGGAGTGGACGAGGTAGTAGGCGGTGTCGACGCCCTCGAAGGCGGCGGTCAGGGTGTCCGGCCGGGTGACGTCGCCGGTCGCGGTCTCCACCCGGGCCCGCCAGGGGTGGTCGCGCAGCCGTCGGGGGTCGCGGACCAGGCAGCGCACGGTGCGGCCGGCCGCGAGGAGTTCGGGCACCAGACGGCCTCCGATGTACCCGGTGGCGCCGGTCACCAGGCAGTGCGGCGGCCGGGCGGGCTGGTCGGTCATCGGTCCTCCCGGGGGCGGTGGGCCACCGGGCGGTGGCCGCTGGACGGTCGGTCAGAAGGCGTACCGCACCCTGAGCCAGGGCGCGTGCCGGTCGATCAGGACGCGGAGCTCGGCGAGCGCCGCCGCCTTGCCCGCGGCCCGGTAGCGGACGTTGCGGGCGCCGTTCCCGGAGGTCTTGGCCTCCTGGAGGGCGGGCCGCCACAGCAGCTCCTCGGCCTTGGGGTGCCAGCCGAGGTTGACCTCGTGCAGTTCACGGTTGTGGGTCAGCATGATGATCTCCGCCGCGGCCTGCGCCTTCACGGCGGCGGGCAGCATGTCGTCCATCCGGTGCAGCAGCTCGGCCCAGTCGCGCTGCCAGCCGGCGCGCAGGACGACGGGGGAGAGGTTGAAGTGCACCTCGTACCCGGCGTCGAGGAAGTCGCCGGCGGCGGCGATCCGCTCGGGGACGGGTGTGGTGCGGACGTCCAGCAGCCGGGCGTCGGCGGGCGGCATCAGCGAGAAGCGGATCCGGGTGCGGCCGCGCGGGTCGAGGGCGAGCAGGTCGCGGTTGACCCACTTGGTGGCGAAGGAGGCCTTGGCGGTCGGCCACCCGCGGAAGGCGCGGACCAGGTCGGCGGTGTTGTCGCAGATCAGGGCGTCCACCGAGCAGTCGTTGTTCTCGCCGATGTCGTACACCCAGGCGGTGGGGTCGCACTGGTTGGGCGCGGGCTTGCGGCCCTGCCGGCGGACGTGGCCGGCGAGGTGGGCGACGATCCGGTCGATGTTGGTGAAGACGGTGATCGGGTTGGCGTAGCCCTTGCGGCGCGGTACGTAGCAGTAGGCGCAGGCCAGCGCGCAGCCGTTGGCGGAGCTGGGGGCGATCCAGTCGGCGGAGCGGCCGTTGGGCCGGGCGGCGAGGGTCTTCTTCACCCCGAGGACCAGGACCTCGCTCTTGATCCGCGCCCAGCGTTCGACGTTCCCGGCGTTGCCGTGCAGGTGCGGGATCCGCCAGTGCGAGTCGACCTCGACCAGCCGGGCGCCGGGGAAGCGTTCCAGCACCTGCCGGCCGCGCGGGGAGGCGGCGGCCGCCGGTTCGGCGAAGATCTCCCGGACGTGGAAGAGCGGCATCGGGCGGCGGTCGGTGGGCACGGTGGATGTCTCCGGGCGGTTCGGGGGCGGACGGTCTCGCGCGCGGTGCTTCGGAGCCGGCCGCGGATCGGATGGGTGCCGGTCCTTCCGTCCGGAGCGGTGTGCGGGCGGGCGGGTTCCGCCATGCTGGTGCGGCCCGCGGGCAATCCGGCGGGCGTCCGGTTCCGAATGCACCGTGCCCGACGACCGCCGCCGCCCGAGGACGGCGCGGTCCCACCGACGACCCGGAGGTTCCCGATGCCCGTCATCCGTCCGACGGGCAGGCCGCACGCCTGCCCGGCCCGACCGGCGGTCCGCGCCGCCCGACCGAGCGGGGTGGCGGATTGAGCACGGTGGTCCACCTGTCCGGTCCGCAGCGCCGCGGCCCGGACCTCAAGGAGCTCCTCGCCCAGGTGGCGTTCGGCGACCAGGACGCGTTCGGGCGGCTGTACGACGTGGTGGCGGGCCCGGTCTTCGGCCTGGTGCGGCGGGTGCTGCGGGACCCGTCGCAGTCGGAGGAGGTGACCCAGGAGGTGATGCTGGAGGTGTGGCGGACGGCCGCCCGCTACCAGCCGGACCGCGGCGAGGTGATGTCCTGGGTGCTGACGATGGCGCACCGCCGGGCGGTCGACCGGGTCCGCTCCGCGCAGGCGACGGCCGACCGGGAGCAGCGGGTCGCCGCCCGCTCGCACGTGCCGGCCTTCGACGAGGTCGCCGAGCAGGTGGAGGGCCGCCTGGAGCGCGAGCAGGTGCGGCGCTGTCTGAGGATGCTGACCGAGCTCCAGCGCCAGGCCGTCACCCTGGCCTACTACCGGGGCTACTCGTACCGTGAGGTGGCGGACATGCTGAGCGCGCCGCTGGGCACCGTGAAGACCCGGATGCGGGACGGTCTGATCCGGCTGCGGGACTGCCTGGGGGTGGAGTCGTGACCGGCGGAGCCGAACTGCACACGCTGACCGGCGCGTACGCGGCCCATGCCCTGGAGGGGCCGGAGCTGGCGGAGTTCGAGCGCCACCTGGCCCTGTGCGAGGCCTGCGCGCTGGAGGTCCGGGAGTTCGCCGCCACCCTGGCGCGCCTCGGTGCCGCGGAGGCCGAGACGCCGCCGGCCGAGCTGCGGGCCCGGGTGATGGCGGGCATCGGGTCCGTCCGCCAGCTCGCGCCGCCGTCCGTGGTGCCGCCCCCGGAGGTGCCGCCGCAGCCGACCGGGCGCCGCCGCCGGAGCAAGATCGTCCGGCACTGGCCGAAGCTCGCGCTGGCGGCGTCGGTGGCGCTGGCCGCGGCGCTCGGCGGCCTCGCGGTCGACCAGAGCCGGCGGGCCGACGAGGCCGATGCGCGGGCCGCGCAACTGCAGGCCCAGCAGGCCGCGTTCGGCAGCCTGTTGACCGCGCCGGACGCCCGGACGGCGACCGCGACCGCCGGCCCCGGCGTCGGCACGGTGGTCTGGTCGCAGAGCCGCGGCCAGGCCGGGTTCCTGGCCTCCGGGATGCCGGCGCTGCCCGCCGGCAAGACCTACGAACTGTGGTTCGACGACGCCGGGACGATGCGGCCGGCCGGACTGATGCCGGCCTCCGGCGGTTCGCTGCTGCTGCAGGGGCCGCTGAACGGCGCGGTCGGCGTCGGCGTGACGGTGGAGCCGGAGGGCGGCTCGGCGCACCCGAGCGGCACGCCGGTGATGCTGCTGCCGTTCAGCTGAGCGCGGGCACCTGCCCCCACCCGCGGGGGCAGGTGCCGACCCGTCCGCCCGCCGCGACAACTCCGCACCGACCGAGGGCAATCCGCCCGGCGCACCGCTCCGAAGTACCGGTGGCCAGTGAAGGAGCGGCCCGCCGGCAGTGCGGGCCCGTGCAGTGGAGGGGGCCCCGTGACAGTGTCCGGAACAGTGCCGCAACCGGCGGGCGGAGCACGCGTGCGGCCGGCGCCCGCGGGCCGCACCGTCGCCGTGGTCGGCGGCGGAGTGGCCGGGCTGACCGCCGCCCACGAACTCCGGCGGGCCGGTGTGGACGTGCACCTCTTCGAGGCGCAGGCCCGGCTCGGCGGGCACGCCCACACCCAGAGCGCCGTCGGCGCCGACGGCCGGGAGGTGCCGCTCGACACCGGGTTCCTGGTGCACAACCACCGCACCTACCCGCACCTGGTGCGGCTGTTCCGCGAACTCGGCGTGCAGACCCGCGAGAGCGACATGAGCATGTCCGTCCAGTGCCGCGGCTGCGGCCTGGAGTACGCCGGAGCCCGCGGCCCCGCCGGACTGCTCGCCCGCCCCGACGCCCTGCTCCGCGGCCGCTACCTGCGGATGCTCGCCGAGGTGCCGCGCTTCCACCGCCGCGCCCGCCGGCTGCTCGCCGACCCCGGCGCCGGCGACCCCTCGCTGCGCCGGTTCCTCGACGAGGGCGGCTTCTCCCGGTACTTCACCAGCCACTTCATGACCCCGGTGGTCGCCGCCGTCTGGTCCTGCGCCCCCGACCTGGCCGGCGACTACCCGGCCCGCTACCTCTTCGCCTTCCTGGAGAACCACGGCATGCTCGGCGTCACCGGCTCGCCGACCTGGCGCACCGTGGTCGGCGGCTCCCGCACCTACGTCGAGCGGATCGCCGAACGCCTCACCGCCGTCCACCGCTCAGCCCCCGTCACCGCGGTGCACCGCCACCACGACGGCGTGGAGATCACCACCGCGGACGGCCGCCGCACCGCCGCCGACGCCGTCGTGGTCGCCACCCACGCCGACCAGGCGCTCGCCCTGCTCGCCCGCCCGACCCGCGCCGAACGCGAGGTGCTCGGCGCCTTCCGCTACTCCCGCAACCCCACCGTGCTGCACCGCGACGCCTCCCGGCTGCCCCGGGCCGCCTGGGCCCGCGCCTCCTGGAACTACCGGATGGCCGACTGCGGCGGCAGCGCCGAGAGCGTCCAGGTCAGCTACCACCTCAACCGGCTGCTCGGCCTCGACACCGCCGAGGACTACCTGGTGACGCTCAACGCCGACCGGCACGACCCGCCCGCCGAGGAGCACGTCGTCTCCCGCACCGTCTACGAGCACCCCGTCTACACCGCCGAGACGATCGCCGCCCAGCGCCGGCTGCCCGAACTCACCGCCGGCCGCACCGCCTTCGCCGGCGCCCACCACGGCTGGGGCTTCCACGAGGACGGCTGCCGCTCCGGGGTGCAGGCCGCGCACGCCCTGCTCGGCCTGCCCGCCGAGGACGGCGCCGCCGCCCGGTCCGGCCTGCCGGCGGGCGTCCGATGACCGCCGCGGCCGCCACCGCCGACACCGGCCGCAGCCCGGCCGTGCTGCCCGGCCCCTGGGGCGCCGCCCTGTACGAGTGCGCGATCACCCACGTCCGCACCGCCCCGGTGCGGCACGCCTTCCGGCACCGCACCTACCTGTGGCTGGTCGACCTCGACCACCTGCCCGTGCTGCCCCGGGCGCTGCGCCCGCTCGCCCGCTTCCGGGCCGCCGACCACCCCGGCGACCCCCGCGGCACCCTGCGCGGCAACCTGGCCCGCTACCTCGCCGGGCAGGGCGTCGACCTCGCCGGCGGCAAGGTCCTGATGCTCGCGCAGGCCCGCTCGCTCGGGTACGTCTTCAACCCGCTCACCGTCTACTGGTGCCTCGCCGCCGACGGCACCCCGCTGTGCACCGTCGCCGAGGTGCACAACACCTACGGCGGCCACCACCGCTACCTGCTGCGGCCCGGCGCCGACGGCCGCGCCTCGGTGGCCAAGGAGTTCTACGTCTCGCCGTTCTTCCCCGTCGACGGCCGGTACCGGATGGCCCTGCCCCGGCCGGGCGAGCGGCTCGCCCTGACCGTCCGTCTGGAACGCGACGGCGCGAGCCCGTTCGTCGCCACCGTGCGCGGCCGCCGCCGTCCGGCCGGCCCGGCCGCCCTGCTGCGGGCCGCGCTGCGGCACCCGCTCGCCACCCTCGCCGTCAGTGTGCACATCCGCCACCAGGGCATACGCCTCCTGCTGAAGGGCCTGCCCGTCCACCCCCGCCCCAGGCCCCTGCCCGACGACCGCACCGGTTCCGCCGCCACAGAAGAGGTGTCCGCCCCGTGACCCGGCCCGCCGAACTCCCCACCGAACCCGCCGCCGCACCGGCCGCCGGGCCCGCCGCCCCGCCGGTCGCCGAGGTCGACCTGACCCGCTGGCCCGACGTCGCCCGCGTCCCCCGTGCGCAGCTGCGCGCCGCCGTCGCCGGACGCCTGCTCCGGCGGGTCGCCCACCGCCGCGGCCTGGACGTCCGACTGCCCGACGGCAGCCGGCTGGTCGCCGCCCCGCCCGGAGCCCCGGTGCTCCGCCTGCACCGGCCCGCGGACTTCCTCGCCCGGGTCGGCGCCACCGGCCTGATCGGCTTCGGCGAGTCCTACCAGGCCGGCGACTGGGACGCCCCCGACCTGGTCGGCCTGCTCTCCGTGCTCGCCACCGCCCCCGAGACCCTCGTCCCGACCGGCGCCCAGTGGCTGCGCCGCCTCTACGTGCAGCGGCCGCCCGCCGCCGTACTCCCCACCGCCGACAACGCCCGCCGCAACATCCACCACCACTACGACCTGTCGAACGAGCTCTTCGCGCTCTTCCTCGACCGGACGATGACCTACTCCTCCGCGGTCTTCGACACCACCCCCTCCGGCGCCCCCCTCGCCACCTGGGACGACCTGCCCGAGGCCCAGCACCGCAAGATCGACCTGCTGCTCGACCTGGCCGCCGTCGGCCCCGGCAGCCGCGTCCTGGAGATCGGCACCGGCTGGGGCGAACTCGCCCTGCGCGCCGCCGCCCGCGGCGCCCGCGTCACCAGCCTCACCCTCTCCGAGGAGCAGCTCGCCCTCGCCCGCCGCCGGATCGCCGGGGCCGGCCTCGCCGACCGCGCCGAGGTCAGGCTCTGCGACTACCGCGCCGCCGAGGGGCAGTACGACGCCGTGGTGAGCGTGGAGATGATCGAGGCCGTCGGACGACAGTTCTGGCCCGAGTACTTCCGCACCATCGACCGCGTCCTCGCCCCCGGCGGCCGGGCCGCCCTGCAGGCCATCACCATGCCGCACGACCGCATGATCGCCAGCAGCAACACCTACACCTGGATCCTCAAGTACATCTTCCCCGGCGGGCTCATCCCCTCCGTGCAGGCCATCGACCAGGCGACCGCCCGGCACACCGCGCTGCGGGTCACCGCCGACCACGCCTACGGCCCGCACTACGCCGAGACCCTGCGGCTGTGGCGCGAACGCTTCACCGACCGCGCCGCGGACGTCGCCGCGCTCGGCTTCGACCAGGTCTTCCGCCGCACCTGGGAGCTCTACCTCGCGTACTCCGAGGCCGGGTTCCGCACCGGCTACCTCGACGTCCGGCAGATCCTGCTCACCCGCGAGGAGACCGCCCGGTGACCGCCGCCGACCGCCTCGAAGCCCTGCTCACCGACCTGCTCGGCCCGCTGCCGTTCCGGCTCCGCGCCTGGGACGGCTCCACCGCCGGCCCCGACGGCACCCCCACCGTCGTGCTGCGCCGCCGCCGCGCGCTGCGCCGGCTGCTCTGGCAGCCCGGCGAACTCGGCCTCGCCGACGCCTACATCACCGGCGACCTGGACGTCGAGGGCGACCTCGCCGAGGGCCTCGGCACCGTCCGCCGCGCCCTCGCCGGCCGCGGCCCCGTCCGCCCGGCCGCCCGCGACCTGCCCCGGCTGCTCGCCGCCGCCGCCCGGCTCGGCGCCCTCGGCCCGCGGCCCGCCCCGCCCGGCGGCCGCGCCGCCGTCCGCGGCACCCTGCACAGCCGCGGCCGGGACCGGGCCGTCGTCAGCCACCACTACGACCTCTCCAACGAGTTCTACGCCTTGCTGCTCGGCCCCGCGATGGCCTACTCCTGCGCCTACTGGACCTCCGGCGACGAGAGCCTGACCGACGCGCAGACCGCCAAGTTCGACCTGGTCTGCCGCAAGCTCGACCTGCGCCCCGGCAGCCGCCTGCTCGACGTCGGCTGCGGCTGGGGCGCCCTCGCCCGGCACGCCGCCAAGCACTACGGCGCCCGGGTCACCGCCGTCACCCTCTCCCGCCGCCAGCACGCCTTCGCCTCCGCCCTGGTCGCCGAAGCCGGTCTCGCCGACCGGGTCGAGGTGCTGCTGCGGGACTACCGCGACCTCGCGGACGGGCCGTACGACGCGATCAGCTGCATCGAGATGGGCGAGCACGTCGGCGAACGGCACTACCCCGCCTTCGCCGGGCGGCTGCGGGGCCTGCTCCGCCCGCAGGGCCGACTGCTGGTGCAGCAGATGTCCCGCGGCGCGAACGCCCCCGGCGGCGGCGCCTTCATCGAGACCTACATCGCCCCCGACATGCACATGCGCCCGGTCGGCCGCACCGTCGACCTGCTGGAGGGCGCCGGGCTGGAAGTCCGGCAGGTCGAGGCGATGCGCGAGCACTACGCCCGCACCATCGACGCCTGGTACGACACCCTCCGCGAGCGGCACGCCGACTTCACCGGCCTGGTCGGCGAACCGACCGTCCGGCTCTGGCAGTTGTACACCGCCGGCAGCTCGCTCGCGTTCGCCGAGGGGCGGATGGGCGTCGACCAGATCCTCGCCGTCCGGCCCGCCGGCCCCGCGGTGCGGTACGCGGCGGCCCCGTGAACGCCGCCGCCTTCGCCGTCAACCTCGCGGCGGCCGCCGGCGCCGCCCTCGCGGTGATGCTGGCCGCGCTCGCCGTCGGGCTGCGCACCGGCCGGCACCGCGGCGTGGACGTCGCCTGGGGCCTCGCCTTCACCGCCGTCGCGCTCACCGGCTACGGGCTCTCGGCCGGGTACGGCGACGACGGGCGGCGGCTGCTCGCCACCGTGCTCACCGCCCTCTGGGGCGTCCGGCTCGCCGCGCACATCGCGCGGCGGGCCCGCGGCACCGGCGAGGACCCGCGGTACGCCCGGATGCTCGCCCGCCGCCCGCCCGGCCGGGCCCGCACGCTCTACGCCGTGCGCATCGTCTACCTGCTGCAGGCCGCCCTGGTCTGGTTCGTCTCGCTGCCGGTGCAGGCCGCCCAGTACCTGCCCGGCCGGCCCGGGCCGCTCGCCTGGGCGGGCACCGCGCTCTGGGCGGTCGGACTGTTCTTCGAGGCCGTCGGCGACCGGCAGTTGAGCCGCTTCAAGGCCGACCCGGCCAACCGCGGCCGGGTGATGGACCGCGGCCTGTGGCGCTACACCCGGCACCCCAACTACTTCGGTGACGCCTGCGTCTGGTGGGGGCTCTTCCTGCTCGCCGCGGACACCCCGATCGGCTGGGCGTTCGTCGGCAGCCCGCTGCTGATGACCTGGCTGCTGGCCTTCGGCAGCGGCAAGCCGATGCTGGAACGCCAGATGGGTGCGGACAAGCCCGGCTGGGCCGAGTACGCGGCGCGCACCAGCGGCTTCGTGCCGCTGCCGCCCCGCCGCTGAGGGCGCCGCCGGGCCGGGCACGGTTCCGGGCGGGCGCCTCGGCGCCCGCCCGGCCTCTCGGCAACCGAACAGTACGAGTCATCCGAACCCGGAGCCGGAACCCGCCGGGTGCCGGCACGCGGCCGCCGAGCCCCGGTCGGCCGGGCCGGCGGACAGGACTGCCGCAGGAGGTGCGGCAGCGGCCCGCCGGGCGGGTCCGGCGGCCACCGCGAACGCCGGGAGCACCGTGCCGTGCACTCGCGGACCCCGGACCGGCGCACCCGCCGTACCGCGCACGCGGCGCGGCCTGCGGTCGAGCCCCGGATCGCCGAGGCGGGCCGTCCGTTCGGGGTGGGCGAGGACGGATCGCGGAGTCGGGGCGGCGGCTGCCATGGCGATCGACCTCCTTCCACACCGGGCCCGAGGCCCGGTCCCCTCCACCGTGGAACGGCGCCGGCCGTCCGGCAGCTCGCATCGCCCGTGCACCGTTGCGGGCACGTCGGGTGCGTCCGGCCCGCGGCGGGCGGCGTGTCCGGTCGGCGACGGCCGGGCGGCGGGCGTACCGTGCCGGGGTGGAGATCCCCACCGACCTGACGGCGAGCCTCGCCGAGGCCAGCATCACCACCGGGGGAGTGGCCCGCCGACTCGGCGTCTCGCCCACCACCGTCCGCTCCTGGGAACGCCGCTACGGCATCGGCCCGTCCGGCCACGAGGCCGGCCGGCACCGCCGCTGGCGACCGCAGGACGTCGCCGTGCTGGAGGCGATGTGCCGCCTCACCGCGCACGGCGTGCCGCCCGCCGAGGCCGCCCGGCTCGCACTGGCCGGCGCCCTCGTCCGCGTCCCGCAGGGCCGTGCCGAGGTCCGCGGCACCGCAGGACCGGACGAACCCCGCGAGTCGGGCGGCGGCCGGGCGCTGCCGCTGGGCACCGTCCGGCCGGAGTGCCGCGGCCTCGGCCGGGCCGCCGTCCGCCTGGACGCGCCCGTGGTGGAGCGGATGCTCGACGCGGCCGTCGCCGAACTCGGCGTGGTGACCGCCTGGGACGAGGTGATGATGCCCGCCCTGCGGGCCGTCGGCCGCAAGTGGGCCACCGAGGGCGAGCGGTACGTCGAGGTGGAGCACCTGCTGTCCTGGCACATCTCCGGAGCCCTGCGGAAGGCCACCCGCTGCACCGAACCGGCCGCACCCGTGGCGCCGGTGCTGCTCGCCGGCATGCCGGGGGAACTGCACTCGCTGGCGCTGGAGGCGGTCGCCGCCGGACTGACCCGGCGGGGCGTGCCGTTCCGGATGTTCGGGCCCGCCGTGCCGACCGGCGCCCTGGTCGAGGCCGTCCGGCGGATCGGCCCGTCGGCGGCGCTGCTCTGGTCGCAGTGCCGGAGCACCGCTGACCCCCGCCTCGCCCAGCTGGCCGCCGCGACCGCCTGGGGCCCGCGCGGTGCCCGGGCCCGGCCGGCGGTGCTGCTCGGCGGTCCCGGCTGGGCCGGGGGCGGCCGGATCGCCGGCACCGTCCGCCCCCGCCGCCTCCCCGAGGGCCTGGCCCACCTGGAGGCGCTGGCCACCGCCTGACGCCGCGTCGGAGAGCTCGTGCCCGGGTGAGGCCGGTCGGGCCCCCGGTGCGGCGGCGGCGAAGCGGCTCCCGGTGCGGCGCCGCCCAAGATGCCGTCGATCAGGAGGTGCAGCAGGTCGGCGAGGAGCACCGGACGTCCAACGCGCTCGGCCACCGGGAGCCCGTGCCCGACCGGTTCGCCGACCTCGACGCCGGGGCGGTCGGCGCCCGCTGCCCGCGCCACCGCGAGGTGCTCGCCGCCGACCCGCCGCACCGCCCGCGCCGCGGCCGGACCCGACCGGCTCAGCGGCCTGCCCGAACTGCTCGCCGCCGAACGCGACCGGGGAGCGGATCCGTCCTGAGCCCGGCCGCCGCGTCCGCCAGCACCTCCCGGGCGGCCCGCGCACCGGAGGCCAGCGCCCCCTGCACCGACCCGGTCGCCCGGTGGTCCCCGCAGACGAACCGGCCGCCGCCCAGCGCGGCCGGCCGGGTCAGCGGGTGCGGGGCCGGCATCGCGGGCAGCGCGTACGGGATCCGGCGGTCCGCCAGGTGTTCCCAGCCGGCCGTGTCCACCTGGTACAGCTCGGCCAGCCGGGCCCGTACCTGCGGTTCCCAGGCCGCCGCCCCCAGCACCGAGGTCGCCACCAGCGCCCGCCCGTCGCCCGAGCACCCGGGCACCACCTCGGACAGCACCACGCTGTTCAGCACCCGGCCGTCGGTGTCGGCCAGCAGCGTCGGCTCGGCCAGCGGCGACACCGGCGCCGCGTGGTACACCGTGGTCACCGGACGCCCGGGCGGCACCGGCAGCCCGGGCAGCAGCCGCGCCGCCTCCGGAGCCTCGGTCGCCACCACCACCCGCCCGGCGGGCACCTCCGTGCCGTCCGCGAGCAGCACCCCCGCGTCCGTCAGCTCCGCCACCGGCGACTCCAGCGCCACCGTGCCCGGCGGCAGCCCGGCCGCCAGCTGCTCCGGCACCGCGCCGATCCCGGCCTCCGGCAGGCAGAGGGTGCCGCGCAGCAGGCTCCGCCACACCAGGTGGAAGAACCGGCTCGACGTCTCCAGGTCGTCCTCCAGGAACACCCCGGCGAGGAACGGCCGCAGCACCGCGTCCACGGTCTCCGGCGAGACGCCCGCCGAGACCAGCGCGCCGCGGGTCGGCACGTCCCGGCCGCGCCGCAGCACGGCGGCCGGCAGCACCATGTCGCGGGCGCTCAGCAGCCCCAGCGCCACCACGTCCCGGAACGGGGCGAGCCGGCCGGGCAGCAGGTCGCCCGCCAGGTCGGGCCGCCGCGTCGGATCGGCGAACCGGTACCGGCCGCGCCCGCCCGCCAGGACGAAGCCCGCGGTGAACGGGTGCAGCCGCAGCGCCCGCAGGTCGAACCGCCGGCGCACCTGCGGGTAGGAGGTGTTGAACACCTGGAACCCGCGGTCCAGCCGGAACCCGCGGACCAGGTCGGTGCGCATCCGCCCGCCCACCCCGTCCGAGGCCTCCAGGACGGCCACCTTCAGCCCGGCCGCCACCAGGTCCCGGGCGCATGCCAGCCCCGCGAGCCCGGCACCGACCACCACCACGTCCGGCGAAGACACCTCACCGACTCCTCTCCGTTCGGCCGCACACCCCGTGCACGGCAGCCCGCCCCCGGGTACGGATGCCCCTGTGAACCGCACCCTCCTCCGCCTCACCGGCGCGGCCACCGCCGTCTACGGCCTGGCCGTCATCCGCCGCCCCGCCCTGCTCGCCCGGCCCTCCGGCCTCGCAGCCCCGGACGGCGCCGTCCCCGCGCCGGTCGCCGCCTGCATCTCCCCGCTGGCCCTGCGCGACGCGGCCTGCGGCCTGGCGATGCTGCTGGCCCCCGACGACCGCAGCCTGCGCACCGCCACCCTGCTGCGGATCGCCGCCGACCTCGGCGACGCCGCCCTGCTCTCCGGGGCCGTCCCGGCCGTCACCGGCCTGCCCGCGGCCCGGTACCGGGCGGCCGCCCTGGTGGTCTCGCTCGGCTGGGGCGCCCTCTCCGTCGCCGGGCTGCTGCGGCCCGGGCGCGTCCCCGATCCGGAGCCCTGACGGCCGCCTCCGGGCCCCTCCCGGCGGGCCGTCGAGCGCTGCGTGAACGCTGCGGATGGCCCGGGCGCGAGGTCCGCAGGAGGGTGGAAGAAGTGCAGGCGGGTCAGCCGGCGCGCCGTGAGGCAGTGACCGGCGGGCCGGTCCGACGGTGGATGAACGGGTCCGGGCAGCGGATGCCCCGGGCCCGTTCCGCGTGCCCGCGGCACTTTCCGCCTGCGGTCGGTGTGCCATGGGGCCGGCCCCTCGTGCGGTGCGGTGACGGACAGCGGGTGCGGTGGACGGACGGCGGTGCGATGACGGACGGGGTCGGCGAGGCGGCGGCCCGGCGACCGGCGGGCCGGCGCCGCCCGCCGGACCCTGCCGCGAGTCTTCAGCCGCGCCGCACCGCCTGCCAGACGCATCGCTTGCGCACCGCTCCCCGCAGCCACCGCCGGACCGGTCAGGAGTGGACGAACGGCGCCGGTCATGGAGGAGATGTGAAGTCCTCCGGGCTCTTCCGTGGAGGATCGATCCTTGGGGGACTGGGCTCCGAAGCTCCGGGCATGCGAGCCGCCGACGCACCCACGGAAGGAATGGCCATGGCAGTGATGAGTGAAGGGTCGACCCTCGCGCCCGGAGCGACCGCCGAAGGCGCGAGCTCCGCGGGCGCCCCGGCGCCGGCGCCGGTCCAGCGCGTGGTCGACGACCCCTCGGCAGTGGCCCCGGCCGACGCCAAGGTCCTCTCCTCGGCCCTGTTCGCCCGGCTGCAGACCCTCGAGGAGGGCACCGCCGAGTACTCCTACGTCCGCGGCACCCTGGTCGAGCTGAACCTCTCCCTCGTCCGGTACGTCGCCCGCCGGTTCCGGCAGAGCGGCGAACCGATGGACGACATCGTCCAGGTCGGCACCGTCGGCCTGATCAAGGCGATCGACCGGTTCGACCCGGAGCGCGGCGTGGAGTTCGTGACCCTGGCGGTCCCGACGATCGTCGGCGAGATCAAGCGGTTCTTCCGGGACGCCACCTGGGCCGTCCACGTCCCCCGCCGCCTCCAGGAACTGCGGCTCGCCCTGGCCAAGGCCAGTGACCTGCTGGAGCAGTCCCTCGGCCGCCCCGCCACCGTCGCCGAACTCGCCGCCCACCTGGAGATCACCGAGGACGAGGTGGTCGAGGGCATGATCGCGCGCAACGCCCACACCGCGGGCTCCCTCGACCTCGGCAGCGACGACGAGGACGGCGACGGCTCGCTGTTGCGGCGCCTCGGCCGGCACGACCCCGGACTCGAGAAGGTCGAGAACCTGGAGGCGCTCAAGCCGCTTGTCGCCGCACTCGCCGAGCGGGACCGGGCGATCCTCCACATGCGGTTCGTCGAGGAGTTCACCCAGGCCGAGATCGGAGCCCGCCTCGGCGTCTCCCAGATGCAGGTCTCGCGACTGCTGGCGCGGATCCTCAACCGCCTCCGCGAGGGCATGATCGTCGGGTGAGGCCGAGCCCCGGGGGCGCGGGTGGCTGTGCGGATCAGGGGTGAGCCGGACTCGTCAGGAGCACCACTCCCGGATCGCGTAGGTCCCCGCGCCCCTGAGGTGCTGCCCCTGACGGGCCCCGGTCCGGTCAGACGATGCGGCGGAGGAATTCCTCGGGGGTGTGCGGCCAGTCGACGAAGGCGGACTCGCAGCCCGCGGGAACGGCGCGGTAGGTGCGGTCCAGGAAGGCGCCGAGTTCCGCCGTGCCGAGCCGGACGTCCGCGCCGCCGCCCGGGCAGCGCCACTCCAGCAGCACCCCGCCGTCCTCGTCCGGCCGCACCCGCAGGTCGCCCGCCCCGGCGCAGCCGTACCGGCCCTCGGCCAGCAGGTCGCGGCCGACCGTCCACCGCGGGCCGTCCTCGACCGCGCCGCCGTCCTCGACGACCAGCGTCTCCGTCAGCCGGGCCGGCCCGGGGAAGCACAGCGCGACGGCGTACGGGTCGTCGGTGCGGTACTGCAGCACCACGCGCACCCGCCGCGGCCGGGTCCCGCATATCCGCGCGGTCGTGTGCCGTTCGATCGTCTCCACCATGCTGCGTCCCTCCGCTCCTGCGTGGCCCGGGCCGGTGCCCGCCGGAGGGCGCTTGCCCCGCCGCCGGGCGTCCATGCGGGGCGGGAACGGCGGATCCCGGCCGATTCCGCCGCAGCCCGGCGAACTCCCCGACTGTGCGTCACCAGGGCTGCTGCGAAAGGGGGTTTGGTCGCGCCGGGAGCGGTGAGGCGGTACCGCCGAAGCCCGTCCGGACGCCACTTCGGGCCCGGACCCCACCGGAAGGAGAGAGCCCATGTCCACCGTGGCCGTCCTCCTCGTGGTCCTGCTCTGCGCCGCCGCGGCGGCCGCGGCGCCGTTCGTCCTGCGGCGCGTGCGCACGCGCCGGCTGCGGACGCGGTTCGGACCCGAGTACGAACGTGCGCTGCGCAGCCACGGCGGCGACGTCCGCCGTACCGACCGCGAACTCGCCGACCGGCTCGCGCTCCGCCGCGGCCTGCGGCTGACCGGCCTCCCCGAGGCCGACCGCGAGCGGTTCACGACCTCGATCAGGGGAATCCAGGTGCTCTTCGTCGAGGACCCGCCGCGCGCGGCCGCCGAGGCGGAGCGGACGCTGCAGTCCCTGCTGGACCGGGTCGGCTACCCGGCCTCCGGGCGGATCGAGGCGCTGTCCGTCGACCACGCGGGGCGTCTGGCGGCGTACCGCACGGCCCGGGAGATCCTCGGCCGCGCCGACGGCGCCGGCGCCGACACCGAGGAGCTGCGGACCGCGCTGCTGGCGATCCGCGGCCTCACCCTGGAGATCCTCGGCCGCGAGTACCCGGCCCCCGCCGAACGGCCCGCCGAACGGCCCGCCGCACCCCGGCCCGCCCCGGCGGAGACGCTCGGCACCGGGGCACCGGACGCCGAGCGGACGGCACCCGCCACCGGCGCGTCGGCCCCGGCGAAGGCGTTCGGCCGACGTGCCGTCAACTCCTGACCGGCCCGCCCCGCCCGTCCGCCCACCGCCCGTCCGCCCCCCCACCGGTCCGTCCGGCTGCCGTCGTGCCGGGCCGCACCCGGCGGGCGGACGGGTGACCCGATCCACCCCACCACTCCTGCGAGGAACGACATGACCGAGGACCGATCGCACGACACCGAGCACCACCGTCCGGACGCGCCCGCGCCCGCCCGGCGGGTGCCGTTCCCCCGCCAGCCCGACGCCTCGTCACCGCGGGCGGACGTCGCCGGGGCGGACCTGCCCGACCCGCCGCAGACCGGCGAGGGGTTCGGCGGCTGGCTCGACCGGCAGCAGGTGGCAACCGTCTCCGCCGAGTGGGAGGCCGTGCAGGCGGGCTTCGTCGACGATCCGGCGGACGCCGTGCGGCGCGCCGACGAACTCGTCGCCCGGGCGGCCGACCTGGTCGCCGAGGCCGTCCGCCGGCGCCGCGAGGGCCTGCACACCGAGCCGGGCACCCCGGCGGGGCCGGACGCCGGGACGGAGCGGCTGCGGCTCGCCCTGCGCGACTACCGCGGCGTCCTGGACCGCCTGCTGGCCTCCTGACCCCGACCGTCCGGGCCCCGCGGGCCGGCCGGACCCGCAGCCACAGACACCTACGGAGGACCATGTCCGTGTGGACCGCCCTGAGGCCCGCCGCGGTCGCCGTGGCCGCACTGCTCGCGATCCTGCTGCTGGACCGGGTGGTGCTGGCGGTGGCGAGACGTCCGGCGGCGGCCCGCCACCGCCACGTGATGCTGCCGTGCCGGGTGCCCGGACTGCTGACCCTGGGCGCCCTGCTGCTGCTCGCGGCCGAACCGGCCGCGGGCCTCCCGGAGGCCGTCCGCGGGCCGCTGCGGCACGGCCTGGTGCTGCTCGCCCTGGCGGCCGGCGCCTGGCTGCTGGCCCGCGTGGTCGCCCTGCTGATCGACACCTCGCTCGCCCGGTACGCCACCGAGCGGCGCGACCCGGCGCGGATACGGCGGGTCCGCACCCAGACCGGCATGCTGCGCCGGCTGGCCAGCGCCGGCATCGCGGTGCTCGCCCTGGCGGCGGCGCTGATGACCTTCCCGGCCGTCCGCTCGGTCGGCGCCAGCCTGCTCGCCTCCGCCGGCATCCTCGGCCTGGTGGCCGGCGTGGCGGCGCAGAACACGCTGGCCAACCTGTTCGCCGGGGTGCAGCTGGCGTTCGGCGACATGGTGCGGCTCGGCGACGAGGTCGTCGTCGCCGGCGACTGGGGGACGGTCGAGGAGATCACCCTCACCTGCGTGGTCATCGCCACCTGGGACGAGCGGCGGATCGTCATGCCGGTGTCCTACTTCGTCGGCCGGCCCTTCGAGAACTGGTCGCGCCGGGACCCGGCGATCACCGGGACGGCACTGCTCCACCTCGACCACCGCACCCCGGTGCCGGAGCTGCGCGCCGAGTTCGAGCGGCTGCTCAAGGAGAGCGAGTGGTGGGACGGCCGGGGCGCCGCCCTGCAGGTCGTCGACACCACGCCGACCACCATCGTGGTGCGCGCCCTGATGACCGCCCGCAGCGCCGCCGACGCCTTCGAACTCCGCTGCTGGGTCAGGGAACGGCTGATCGGCCACCTGCGCGAGCAGTACCCGGAGGCACTGCCGCGGGTGGCCGTCGACCCCGCGCGCGGCTGACCGCGGCGGGGCCCTCTCCTCCCTACTGCGGCTGCCGGGCGGCCTGCGCCTCGGTGAACTCCTTGAAACCGGCCAGGCCGTCCAGCACCCGCCGGTGGGCGAAGCCGAGCGCGGCCGCCAGGCGGTCCGCCAGCCGGGCCGGCCGGACGTCCAGTTGCAGCATCACCGTCGTCCGCCGGCCGTCCACCCGGTGGAAGGTCACCACACCGCTCTGCCGCAGGTCGCCCGCGACGGACGCCCAGGCGATCCGCTCGTCCTCGATCCGCTCGGTCACCCGGGCGTCGAACTCCCGTATCGCGCCGCCGGTGCGGACCGTCCAGCGGGTGAGTCCGGAACCGGCCCGCTCGACCCGGAGCACGCCCCGGAAGAACAGCGGGAAGTCCTCGACCCTCGCCCACTGTCGGTACGCCACCGGCACCGGCACCTCCACCCGGACGGACTGCTCGACCCGTGCCATCGCTCGCCACCTCCGCATCGCGCCCGCGGTCACCGGCCGGTGACCGTCCGTCAGACCGTCTGTCCCCGCCGCGCCCGGACATGCCCCCTCCGGCAGGGAATTGCGACCGGCCCCGGGTGACGGCGGCGAGCGGGGGTAGACGCGCCCCGGCCCGCCGCCACGGCGGACCGCGGCAGCGACGACGGAGGAGAACCCATGGGCATCGGCGGATGCATCATCCTGTTCGCGATCGGGGCGATTCTCGCCTTCGCGGTGGACTGGCACCTCTCGGGTGTCGACCTCGACACCGTCGGCTGGGTGCTGATGGCGGCCGGCCTGCTCGGCGTCGTCGTGTACGCGAGCGCGCTGCGCCGGCGCCGGCCGCTCGGCCGCCCCGTCGACGAGGTCGTCGAGGAACGCCGCTACTACGAGGGGCCGTGACGTGCCCCGGGGAGGACCACTGATGGACACCGAGGACCGCCGCGGACGGCGGTACACCGGAAGCTGGGCCTGGCAGCGCCGAGCGGCCTGCCGGGGCAAGGACGCCGCACTGTTCTTCCACCCGGCGGGCGAGCGCGGCGAGCACGGCCAGGAGCGGGAGGACGCGGCCAAGCGGGTCTGCACCCGCTGCCCGGTGCGCGGCCAGTGCCTGGAGTACGCGCTGGCCGCCGACGAGCGGTACGGCATCTGGGGCGGGCTGACCGAGGACGAGCGCCGCGTCCTGTCGGCCCGGGCCCGGCGCCGCGGCCGCCCGGCCACCGCCGGGCCGCCCCGCCGGAACTGAGCCGCCCCCGGTACGGCGAATCCGGGGGAATGGAGCCGCCGGAAGGGGGCAGACGACCCCCGTCGCCGGACGGACCGGCCCCAGTAGGGGGCGGCGGGCCGGGGACGCGAGAGACGGACGAAGGGAGGGGGTCGGCGATGACGATCCTCTGGGCACTGGTCGCCGGCCTGGTGGTCGGCCTGCTGGCGAGACTGGTCCTGCCGGGCCGTCAGCCCGTACCGCTGTGGCTGACGGTGCTGCTCGGCGCGATCGGCGCGGTCCTGGGCAACGCACTGGCCTCGTACCTGGGCGTGCGGCACACCGGCGGCATCGACTGGATGCGGCACCTGCTGCAGGTGGGCGTCGCCGCCGTGCTGATCGCGGCGGCCTCCCCGGTGTACGCCGGGCGCCGGCGCTGAACGCCGGCTCCGGCAGGCCGACACCGACCGACACCGACGAGCGAAGGAGAAGACGATGGGCGAACAGCTGTGGAACCACCACCCCGACAACGGCGACCTCGCGGACCGGGACATCATCGGCTACACGGTGCAGGCCACCGACGGGAAGATCGGCAAGGTCGACCGGCACTCCGCCGAGGTCGACGCGGCCTACCTGGTCGTGGACACCGGCCCGTGGATCTTCGGCCGGCAGGTGCTGCTGCCGGCGGGCACCGTCCTGCGGATCGACCACGAGGAGCGGACCGTCCTGGTCGGCCGGCCGAAGGACGAGATCAAGGGCGCGCCGGAGTTCGTGAGCGAGCACGAGGTGCCCGCCGACTACCTGGACTCCCTCGGCACCTACTACCGCCCGATGATCTGACCGTTCGTCGGGGACGGGCGACGGAACGGGGGATCCCCCGGATTCCGCCCGGCCGGCACCGGGTACGGTGCCAGAAGCGGACGGTCGGGACGGGCCGACCGGCAGGGAAGACGTGACGATACGGCGGCCGCACCGCGGACGGCCGCCGGCGGAGGGCACAGGACATGGGCAGCGGTGAACTGGGTACGGGGCCGGCGACCGGCCGGGCCGAGGGAGCCGGGGCGCCGCTGCGCGCCGCCTCCGGTCCGGACGGGGCACTGGTCTGCTCCCTGACCGGGGACCTCGACCTGGACGGCCTCGCCGAGGTCGAGGAGCCGCTGCGCGGGCTGCTGGCGGCCGCCGCGCCCGGGGTGCTCTGCCTCGACCTCTCCGCGGTGGGGTTCTGCGACTCGACGGGCCTCAACCTCCTGCTCCGGCTGCGGCTGGACGCCGAGGAGTCGGGGGTCTCGCTCGTCCTGGCGCAGCCAGGCCCGCAGCTGAGCCGGCTGTTCGAACTGACCGGCACCGGCGCGGTGTTCCGGGTCTTCGAGACGGTGGGGGAGGCGTGCGCAGCCGGGTGAGGCCGGCCCCCCGCGGCCGGGCCGCGGCCGCGGGCGTCGCAGGGAAGTGCCGGAAATCCATCAGGGTGAGGACATGAGCAGCAGTTCGCACACCGCCGACGGGCCCGTGCTGGGCCAGCGCCGCCGGTACGCCTTCGGGCCCGCCGGGCAGGTCCGGACGGGCCGGGAGTTCGCCGCCAAGGTGCTCCTGGACTGGGGCCTGGCCTGCGACGGGCTGCTGGACGAGGACGTCCGGCTGATCGTGTCGGAGCTGGTCTCCAACGCCTGCCTGCACGGCGGAGGCCCGAGCGAGCTGGTGCTCGTCCTGTCGGACCGCTCGGTGCGGATCGAGGTGCTGGACGCCGGCGACGGGGTGCCCGAGCCGCGCAGCCCGCACCGCTCCTCCCGCCCCGGCGGGCACGGCCTGCACATCGTCGGCCGGCTGAGCACCGCCTGGGGCGTGCTGCGGGCCCCGGGCGTCAAGGCGGTCTGGGCCGAGGTGGCGCTGCCCGGGAGCCCGTGAGACGGCCGCCGGCACCACCGTTCGCGGGCGCATGACGGCGCGGATCGCGGGCAGACGGGCGCCGACCGTTTCGGACCTCCCAGGGAGTCGACCGTGATCATCGCGCAGGCCGGTGCAGCCTCCATTCCAGCCCCCGTCCCCGGCGTCGTGCCGCTCGTCCTGCGGTACGACTCCGACGACCCGTTCGCCGTGGTGCTGGACTTCCCCGACCCGCCGGCCGGCGGACGGATGTCCGGCGGCGAACCGATCAGCTGGTACGTCTCCCGGGAGCTGCTCACCGCCGGCCTCGCCGGACCCGTCGGGGACGGTGACTTCCGGCTGGTGCCGGTGGACGGCGGCCTCACCCAGCTGGAGTTCCACAACCGGCACGGCGTCGCCCTCGTCCAGGTCGCCACCGACGAGCTGCGCGGCTTCCTCGCCGACACCGCCGAGGTGGTGCGGCCCGGCGACGAGCACCGGCAGGTGAGCTGGCCGGACACCGTCGAGGCGTTCCTGCGCGCGACGGAGTGACCGGCGTCGGGGTGGAGCGTGTGGCGCATGGAACGGCGGGAACGGGGCAGACGCCGTCCGTGACCGCCGGTGGAACGCCCACCGGCTCCGAAGGGAGTGGTCATGAGCGGCAAGCACAAGGCCGAGAACATGGCCCAGAAGGCCAAGGGCAAGGCGGAGGAGACGGCCGGCAAGGCCGTGGGCAACGAGCGCCTGACTGCGAAGGGCAAGATCGAACAGTCCGCCGCCGATGCCAAGCAGGCGGGCCAGAAGGCCAAGGACGCGCTCAAGCACTGACCCGTCCGACCCCGGGCCGCGAGCGGGGGCGCCGCACACCGGCGCCCCCGCTCACCAGTGCCCCGAACCGGCCCCGCCCTTGAACGGCCCGCGGACGGCCGAGGTGATCCAGCCCCCGTAGAAGCCGCCCTCCTGCGGCAGCACCACCTCTCCGTCGACCGTGCAGCGGTCCACCCGCGCCGGGTAGAACGCCAGGTGGTCGCGGATCGCCCCGTAGCCGGGCGAGGGCTCGGGATAGCTCCAGGCGGCGTTCTCGCTGCGCACCCCGTCGACGACGAGGTCCCAGTAGACGGCCGCACCCTTCCACTCGCACCAGCTGCGCAGCCGGGTCGGCACCAGCACCCCCGGCGCCACCGCCGCCGGCGGCAGGTAGAACACCGGCGGGTGGCTGGTCTCCAGCACCCGCAGCGCGTCCCCGGTGTCGGCCACCAGCAGGCCGTGGAACTCCACGGTCACCCGGCGCCCGGCCCGCTCCACCCGCGGCGGACGCGGGTAGTCCCACACCGACTCCGTACCGTCCTCGCCGGCCATCGCCGCCTCCTCGTTCCGGCGCGCCGGAGCGCGCGGGAAGGGTTCGGAGCCGACCCCGGAGCGGATGGGCGGCCGCCGTCACCGGTGGACCCGTGGTTGCCGGCCGGTACGGGCGGGCAGGCTCCGGACGACGGGAGGTGTTCCGGATGTCCGGTACCCGGTCGGCCGAGGGGCCGCGGATACCCGCCGAGGGCCTGTTCGGCCCGGAGTCCGTCACCTGGCGGGTGCACGCCGACCCGGCGATGCTGCTGGGCGGCCTGCGGGCGCTGCTGCTGCAGGCGCTGCACCCGCTGGCGATGGCCGGGGTCTCCCAGCACTCCGCCTTCCGCGAGGACCCGTGGGGCAGGCTCGACCGCACCGCGGCCTTCATCGGCGCGGTGACCTACGGCACCGGCGAGGAGGCCCGCGAGGCCGTGGACCGGGTCCGCCGGGTGCACCGGCACGTCCGCGGCACCGACCCCGCCACCGGCCGGGACTACCGGGCGGACGACCCGGCGCTGCTGGTCTGGGTGCACGCCTGCGAGGTGGGCTCCTTCCTCGACGTCGTCCGCCGCGCCGGCCTCCCGCTGACCCCCGCCGAGGCGGACGCCTACCTCCGCGAGCAGAGCGCGGTCGCCCGGCTGGTCGGGGTGCCCGCCGGGACGGACGTGCCGGACTCCGCCGCGGCGCTGCGCCGCTACTTCGCCGAGGTCCGGCCCGAGCTGTGCGTGACCCCGGCCGCCCGGGAGGCCGTCCGGTTCGCCTTCCTGCCGCCGCTGCACGGCAGTGCCCTGCTCGCCGTCCCGGCCTGGTCCGGGCTGGTCGGTCTGGCCTTCGCGATGCTGCCGCCCTGGGCGCGCCGGATGTACGGCCTGCCCGGCTGGTGGATCACCGACCGGACGGCCGGCCTGGAGGCGCGGGCGCTGCGGGCGGCCGCGTTCCGCCTGCCGCGCAGCTGGTGGGAGGGCCCGTACCTGGTGGCGGCCCGGGAACGGCTCGGCCTGCCGGCGGAGGCACTCGGCGCGAACCGGGCAGGCGTCTGACGGCCCGTCGGGCCGTGGCCGCGCCGTGCGGAATGTGGAGTTCTCCTGAATGTCATGTGCCGGTCCTACTATATGACTCCATGTCATGTGCATCGACGTACCGCCGGCCCGGCGCACGGGTGGGGAGCTGAGGATGGGACACTTCGGGCCACCGGCCGCCACGACCGACCTGCCCGGCCTGGACGACACCGATGCACGGGTCTTCCAGTGGGCCGCCCGGCACGGCGGCCTCGACCCGGCGGCCGCCGCCGACGAACTCGGCCTCGACCCCGCCGAGGTCGAGGCCTCCGCCGCCGTCCTCATCCGGCTCCACCTGCTCCGCCCGCTGCCCGGCCCCGACGGCGCCCGACCGCAGCTGATCGCCGTCCCGCCCGACCTCGCCGTGGCCAGCCTGGTCGCCCCCGCCGAGGCCGAACTGCGCCGGCAACTCGCCGACGCCGAACGCGTCCGCGCCGAACTCGCCGCGCTCGGCCCGCTCTACGCCCGCAACGCCGGCCGGCCCACCGCCGGCGGCGCCCTCGACGAAGTGCTCGAACTCGCCGCCGTCATCGACACCATCGGCCGGCTCACCGAACAGTGCCGCACCGAGGTGCTCACCTGCCAGCCCGGCGGCCCGCGCGCCCCCCACCTGCTGGAACAGGCCTTCGCCCGCGACCTCGCGATGATCCGTCGCGGCGTCCGGATGCGCACCCTCTACCAGCACACCTCCCGACGCCACGCCCCCACCCAGGAGTACGTCCGGCGGATCACCGGGGCCGGAGCCGAAGTGCGCACCCTCACCGCCCTGTTCGGCCGGATGATCGCCTTCGACCGGGAGGTCGTGATCATCCCGCACCACGAGGCCTACGACGGCGCGGTGATCGTCCGCGACCCCTCCACCGTCGCCTACCTCTGCGCGGTCTTCGACCACTCCTGGACCCTCGCCGACCCCTACGCACCCTCCTGTGCCGGCGACTCCTCGCTCGGCGAGATCAAGGAGGCGATCGTCCGGCTGCTCGCCGAAGGCATGAAGGACGAGATGATCGCCCGCCGCCTCGGCATGTCGCTGCGCACCTGCCGCAAACACATCGCCGAGATCATGGACGCGCTGGGCGCGGCCAGCCGCTTCCAGGCCGGCTACCTCACCCGAGCCCCTGGTGGCGCAGGCACGTCCTAGTCGCGGTGCGGGCCGAGGCGGAGGGGCAGCGCGGCCAGTCGGCGGTGTTGGGGGCCACCGCCCCACTGCAGTCGGTCGGGCGGGACCGCGGCCCGTAGTTCGGGCCGGTGGCTCAGCAGGGCCGCGAGCGCCGCGGTGAGCTGGAGCCGGGCCAGTGGTGCGCCCGGGCAGTAGTGCGGGCCGAGGCCGAAGCCGAGCTGGCGGGCCGCGGTCGGCCGGTCCAGCCGGAGGACGTCGGGGTCGGGGTGGCGGCGCGGGTCGCGGTTGGCGGCGGCGACCGACAGCAGCACGCCGCTGCCGGCCGGCACCACCGTGCCGCCGACCGGCACGTCCGCCAGCGCGGTGCGGGTGGTGGCGAACGGGCCGGGGGTGTCCCAGCGCAGCAGCTCGTCGACGGCGGCGGGCAGCAGCGCCGGGGCGGCGGCCAGCCGGGCCAGCTCCGCCGGGTGGGCGAGCAGCGCCAGTACGGCCATCGCGAGCATCTGCACCGTGCTGTCGAAGCCCGCCAGCAGCAGCATCGCGAGCAGGTCGGCGAGTTCGTCCTCGGTGACGTCCGTCCGGAGCGACCAGGCGGCGACGATCCGGGAGAAGGCGTCCTCGCCGCCGGGCCGGGCGATCCGCCCGGCCGTGCCCGTCCGGACGAAGGCGTCCAGCCGGCGCTGGGCGGCCGGCACGTCGCGGTGCGCGATCAGGTCGTCGACCACGGCCCGCAGCGGCCCCCGGTCGCCCTGCGCCACGCCGAACACCTCGCACAGCACCCGGAAGGTGAACGGCGCCGCGAAGTGCGCCACGAGGTCGACCGGCCGGTCCGTGGCCAGCGCGGCGAGCTGTTCCCGGGCCGCCCGTTCCACCAGGGGACGGTACGCCGCGATCCGGGCCGCCGAGAGCGCCGGGGCGGCGAGCCGGCGGATCCGGGTGTGGTCCGGCGGGTCGTAGTCGACCAGGGTCATGTCGAGGGCGCGGCGCGGCCGGCCCGTCGCGGGCGGCGGGGTCCGGGCCAGCGAGAGCCGCGGATCGGTGAACGCCGCCCGGACGTCCTCCTCCCGGGTCACCACCCAGACGGCGCGGCCCGCCGGGGTGGTCACCCGGGCCACCGGGCAGGACTCGCGGAGCCCGGCCAGCACCGGGTGCGGGTCCGCGGTGAAGCGGCCGCCGAGCGGCGAGTGCGCGGTCATCGCCTCCCCCTTCCGTCCCGGCCCGCTCAGTGCGCGGCGAGCAGGTCGCGGACGGCCTCCAGGGCGCGCAGCCCGGCGGCCCGGCCGGCGTCGTCCAGGTCCCGCAGGACCCGGGCGGCCGCGGCCTGCCCGGCGTCGGCGGCCCGGCGCTCCAGCACCGCCGCGAGCGCGGTGGCGGCCTGCCGGGCGAACAGCGCCAGCAGGTCGAGCTCGCCGAGGCTGGCGCGGGCCTGCGGCGCCGGGTCGAGCACCTCCAGCACGCCCAGCACCCCGTCAGGGCCGAGCAGCGGCGCCGCCATCAGCGCGTTCGGCACGTACGCGGTCTTCTCGGCGAGGTCGCGGGCGAACCCGGCGCTCTGCGACAGGTCGTCGACCACCATCGGCTCGCCGGACCCGGCGACCCAGCCGGCGATGCCCCGTCCCGCCGGGAAGCGCATGCCCACCAGGAAGTCCTCGCCCTCCCCGGAGACCGCCTGGAAGACCAGTTCGTCGGCCTCCCGGTCGAGCAGGAAGATCGAGCCGGCGGCGGCGCCGAAGATGGCGCGGGCGGTGTCGACCACCGACTGCAGCAGGTCCCGGGCGACCGGGTCGGTCTCGGCGGCGCGGCAGGTTCCGTTCATCGGGCACCCCTGGTGGTGTTCTCGAGGCCGTTGCCGGCGCGGACGTTGGACGCTGCCTGGTACAGCGCGCTCTTGAGCTGGAAGACCGTCAGGTGCGGGTGCTTGGCGAGCACCCGGGCGGCCAGGCCGGCGAGGTACGGCGTGGCGAAGCTGTTGCCGGTGGTGCGGATCGTCGCGCCGCCCAGCCAGGGCACCGTGACGTTCTGCCCCGGCGCGAAGAACTCGACCGGCGGGGCCGGGTTGTAGAGGAGGAGCTCCGGGTCGTCCTCCTGGTGGCTGCCCACCGAGATCACCGAGGAGAACCGCCACGGGAAGCTCTCCACCGGCGTGTTGTGCGCCGAGGCGATGATCGCGGTGCGGTGGAAGTACGCCTCGTCGGCGAGCGCCCGCAGCTCCTCGGTGAACCGCGTCCGGGTGGTCGACAGGCTCAGGTTGACCACGTCGAAGCGCTGCTCGACCGCCCAGCGCAGCCCGGCGAGCAGCACGTCCCCGCTGCCGGAGAACCGCTCGCCGAGCACCCGGACGCTGTACAGCTCGCAGTCCGGCGCGGTGCGGCGGACGATCCCGGCGCAGGCCGTGCCGTGCCCGCAGACGTCCCCGGTGTCGGTCGGCTCGACCCGGATCCCGTCCTCGTCCTTGAGCACCACGAACGAGCCGTCCACCGGCCCGACCATCGGGTGGTCGCGCTCGACGCCGCTGTCCACCACGCACACCCGCACCCCGCGGCCGGTCGACCCGCCCCACGCCCACTCGGGTGTCACCTCGGGGCCGTCGGCGGCGACCGGGATGTCCGACGGACTGCGGCCGCGCAGGCTCCAGGTGAGCGCGGTGGGACCGGTCATCGCTGTTCCTCCTGTGTCGTTCCGGCCGCCGTGGTGCCGGCCGCCTCCGTTCGGGCCGCCGCGGTCCGTTCCGCCAGGGCGGCCAGGGCGGCGGCCCTGCGCCGGCCCGCGGCGTGTCCCTTGGCGGCGTGCAGGGCGCCCGCCGCGGCGGCGGCGCGGGCCGCCCGGGCCGGGTCGCCGAGCGCCAGCGCGGCCTGCGCCTCGTCCAGCGCGGCGGTCGCCCGGACCACCGGTGAGTCGGTCGCCCCGGCCGCCGCCCGGCAGCGGCGCAGCTGCTCGGCGCACTCCCGGGGCCGGCCGCGCAGCGCCGCCAGCCGGGCGAGCGTGCCGTGCAGGTCCGCGGCGTCCGCGGGCGGCAGATCGTCCTGGTGGCCGCGCAGGGCGTCCTCGGCGGCGGCGGTGTCACCGCAGTCCAGCAGCGACCGGGCCAGTCCGCGGGCGATCGGGCCGCGCAGGCCCGCCGCCCCCAGCACCCGGCAGGCCCGCTCGGCCTGCCGCAGCTCCTCGACGGCCTGCCGCGGCCGGTCCGCGGCCGCGTGCACCGCGGCCCGGAACACCGGCAGGAAGACCTCCGCCTCCGCGAAGGCGAGCTCCCGGGCCAGGCGTTCCGCCTCGGCCAGGCACGCCCGGGCCTGCGCCCACCGCTCCTGCAGGGCGAGCAGCACGGCCAGCGGGCAGTTCAGGGTCAGCCGTACCGTCCGCCGGCCGGCGCCGTGCCGGGCCAGCAGCGCCCGGCAGCGTTCGACGGCCTCCGGCACCGGCACCGGGCCCGTCCACAGCGAGACGCCCACCGCACCGAGGGCGCCGGCCCGCTCTGGCTCCGCGTCCGCCCGCACCGCACCGTCCAGGGCCCGCCGCAGCAACTGCTCCGCCTCGCCGTGGCGGCCGGCCAACTGCCGTTCCTGGGCGAGCCGCAGGCAGGCCCGGGCGGTGCCCAGGTCGTCGCCGGCCGCCTCGAACAGCGGCAGCGCGGCCCGGGCGGCATCGGCGGCCCGGTGCAACCCCGGCCCGGGGTCGAGCACGGCCAGCGCCAGGCCGGCGTGCGCGGCGAGCACCGCGTCCCCGGCGGCCGCCGCCTCCGCCAGCAGGGCACGGCCCTCCTCGGTGCGGCCGCTCGCCAGCCGCACCTCGGCGAGCCGCCAGGCCGCGGCCGCCCGGCCCGGGTCCTGCGGCCGGTACAGGCCGACGGCCCGGTCGAGCAGCTCCTCCGCCCAGCCGAGGTCGGCCCGGCGCAGCGCGGTCGCCCCGGCGGCGGCCAGCCGGTCGGCGGCCCGCCCGCGCAGCGCGTCGGTGCGGGCGTCCAGCAGGCCGAGCTCGGTGCGGTACCGGTGCGCGAGGGCGAGGTGTCCGCCGACCGCGCCGTCCGGGGCGCCGCGGGAGGCCAGCAGCTCGGCGGCCCGCTCGTGCCGTTCGGCGCGGACCCGCTTGGCGGTGCCCCGGTAGGAGACCTCCTGGACGAGTCCGCTGCGGAAGCGGTAGCCGCCGTCCGGCTCGGCCGGCTCCACCAGCCGCCGCCGGTCCAGCCGGTGCAGGGCGGGCAGCACCGGGTCCGCCCCGGCCGGGCCCGGCCGCAGCTCGCCGCCGGGTCCGCCCTCCGGCCCGCCGAGGGCGAGACCGGTCACCTCCTCGGTGTGGAAGTCCCGGCCGACCACCGAGGCCAGCGCCAGCGTCGTCCGCTCGGGCGGCGCGAGCGCGTCGATCCGGGCACCGAGCAGCGCCTGCACCGTCGGCGGCAGCCCGCCTGCGCCGTGCCCCTCCGCTGCCATCGCGAGCAGCTGCTCCAGGTGCAGCGGATTGCCCTCCGCCCGCTCCAGCAGTGCCGCGCCCGCCTCGGCGCCGTGCCCGGCGACCTCGACCAGACCCGCGGCCAGCCGGGCGCAGTCGGCGTCGGACAGCCCGCCGAGCGCGACCGCCGCCGAGCGGCGGGCCCACTCCGGGTCCTGGTCGAGGAGTTCCGGCCGGCCCGGGCAGAGCAGCAGCACGGGCCGTGCCGCGAGGTCGTCGGAGAGCCGGCGCAGCACGGTGCGCAGCAGTGCACCCGCCCAGTGGAAGTCGTCGACGACCAGCACCAGGCCGTCCGGGCCGGTCAGCGCGCCGAGCACGGCGACCAGCGCGGCGCAGGTCTCCTCCACCGACGGGTCGGGGGTGCCGTCGCGCAGCAGTCCGGCCTCCAGCAGCCGCAAGGACCCGGCGGGGAGCGGGTGTTCGGCGCCGTCGAGCAGCGGCCGGATCGCGTCGGCGAGCGGGGCGAGGCTGCCCCGGTCGCCGTACGGGCGGCAGCGGCCGGCGGCGTGCCGCACCCCGGTGCGGGCCAGCCACTCGCGGACCAGCCGGGTCTTGCCGAGCCCGGCCTCGCCGTGCACGGTGAGCAGCCGGGCGCCGCCCGCCACGGTACGCGCCAACGCCTCGTCCAGCAGCCGCAGTTCGGCCTCGCGGCCGACGAACGGGGTGTCGAAGCGGCGGAGCAGCTCCGGGGCGTCGCCGTGCAGGGCCAGCAGCCGGTGCGCCGGGACGGGCTCGGTCTTGCCCTTGAGGGCGAGCGGGCCGGCCGGCTCGGTCAGTGCCGCGTTGGGGCCGATCGCCCGCAGGGTGTCCGGGCCGATCAGGATCTCGCCGGCGGCGGCGTTCTGCTCCAGCCGGGCGGCCACGTTCACCACCTCGCCGGAGACCAGCGCCTGCCGGGCGGAGGCGTCCGTGCTGGCCACCGCCTCACCGGTGTTGACGCCGATCCGGACGTTCAGCCGCACCCCGAGGACGGCGAGCCGGTCGTTCAGCCCCGCCAGCGCGTCGACCATGTCGAGGGCGGCGGCGGCCGCCCGCCGGGCGTCGTCCTCGTGCATCACCGGGATGCCGAACACGGCCATCACCGCGTCGCCGATGAACTTCTCGACCCGGCCGCCGTGCGCCTCGATCCGCTCCGTCATCAGCTCGAAGTACCGCAGGGTCACCGAGCGCAGCGCCTCCGGGTCGAGCCGCCCGGAGAGCGCGGTGGAGCCGACCAGGTCGCAGAAGAGCACGCTGACCATCCGGCGTTCGTCCGCACGGGCCGCGGGCACGGCCGCAGCGGCGAGCGCGGCGCCGCAGTACGGGCAGAAGCGGGCACCGGCGGGCGGCTCGCCCGCACAGCTGGGGCAGGCCACGGAGGCCTCCTCTCCGGAGAAGTGACGGAACGTCATCGCGGAACGGTCAGAACAGGGCGCCGCCGGCCACGGTGGTGTGCGCCTGCACCTCCGGCTCCACCTCGTCGAGGCGCGCCTTGAGGTCGAGCAGCAGCGCCAGCTCCTCCGCGCCGAGGGTGCGGAACACGCCCAGCTGCTCGTCGGTGAAGGTGTCGACGGGGAAGCCGGCCGCGGCGAGGGCGGTGAGCACGGGGTCGTCGGCGGGGTTCATGCGCGGTCTCCGGAGGACGGGCCGGGGTGGGCCAGCGAACGGAACAGATGGGTGGTGGCGGTGACGGTGTGCAGGGCGCTCACCGTGACGGCGCTCTCCTGCCGGACGTCCAGCGGCAGACCGTCCAACAGGGCGTCCAGGTCGGCCCGGTGGCCGGCGTCGAGCACGGCGTGGTCGTGCACGGTGCGGAAGGCCGCCCGCGGCAGGCCGGTCCGTGCGGCGAGCCGGCCGGCCAGCCACGGCGCCGGCGCGTGGCCCTCCAGCACCGTCATGTAGCCGAGCAGGGCCACCGGGTGGACGTGCTCGATCCAGTAGTACTGCGGGCCGACCAGCCGGGCCGCGGCCACCGGCGGCGGCCCCGCGTCCGGCGCGGCGCCGGCGGCCGCCAGGTCCTCCAACAGCCAGTCGTCGTGGCCGCGCTCCTCCTCGACGTGCCGCTCCAGGTAGGCGCCGAGCGGCCCCGCCACCCGGTCCCCGGGCCCGGCCGCGGCGCAGCGCCGCGCGGCGAGCTCCATCAGCGGCACGGAGGCCCGCACCACCGCGTGCATCGCCCGCAGGTACGCGGTGTACCGTCCGCCCAGTCCGTCCGGCCGCCACAGCGTCGAGGTCGCGGCCTGCAGCGGCAGGGCGGCCAGGTCGAGGGTGAGCCGGAGGGCGGTGCTGCGGGAGGGCGGTGCGGAGGTCATCGGGCTTCTCCGAGCGGGAGCGGGGCGGGGGTGCGCGGGAGCGGGGCGGGGGTGCGCGGGGGCTGCGGCGGTGCGGCGCCGAGGGTGACCAGGTCGGCCCAGGCGGCGCTGCCGAAGCGGCGGACCAGCGCGGCCGGCCCGGCCGCCGCCTGGGCGTGCGCGGCCTGCAGGTCGAGCAGTTCGCCGACCGGCCCGGCGCCCGTCCGGGCGGCGGCCGCGTACACCGCCGGGTGATCGGGCAGGGCGCGGCAGCCGGTGCAGGTGCCGGTGCAGTCCGCCGCCGCACCGTGGCGGGCGTACAGGTGCGGGGCGCCGACCGCGCGGACCATCCGCAGCACCGGCCCGCTCAGCGCCCGGCGCCGCACGGCGGCCCAGTCGTCGCGGTCGGTGTGGCCGAGCAGCAGGTGCGCGGGGACGGGGCGCCGGTCCACCACCTGCTGGTTGCAGCAGGCGAGTACGGCGCCGTCCGCGGCGACCACCGGCCAGGCGGCCATCGCGCAGGGCACCGGCCGGCCGTCCGGGCCCGGTGCGGACTGCCGGGCCGCCCAGCCCGCCGCCCGGCCGACCGCGCGCACCTCGTTGACCAGCATCGGCACGGCGTCGCCGAAGACCCGGCGGACCTGCCCGGTGACCTCGGCGAGGTACGGGTCGTCCGGGCCGCCGCCGGTCAGGTGCAGGCTCACCGGGACCCCGCCGTCCAGCACGGTGCGCAGCACGGCGAAGACGTCCGCGCGCGGCACCTCCCGTTCGTGGAAGGCGTCCAGGCTGGCGGAGAAGTGGTGGACCCGGCTGATCGCCGCCGCGATCCGGCGGGGGAAGCGGCCGCCGCGGGCGAAGAACATCCCGCTGAGCACCGCCGTCCGTGCCCCGGACGCCCGTGCGGCGTCCGCGAGTTCGGCGACCAGCTCGGGCCGCAGCAGCGGCTCGCCGCCGGTCAGCAGCACCAGCTCCGGCCGGTCGGCCGCGGTGAACGACCGGACGAGGCGCAGCAGTCCGTCCCCGGCCGGGTCGGTGCCGCGCATGTCGGAGGCGGTCGAGCAGTGCGCGCAGCTGAGCGGGCAGCGGCGGGTGAGCGTCAGCAGCAGGCCGGCGCAGGGCGTCGGGCGCAGGCCCACGAGTTCGGCCAGGTCCATCGTCCACCTCTTCCCGCAGCAGGGCTGTCCCCGCCACCGTGCCCGCCCGCGGTCGGCGGCCGGTTCGGCGGCGCCCCGGGACCGGTACATCCGCAGGTCACGGCGGGTTCGGGGCGGCCCGGACGGTGCCGCGGCGCCACCTTTGGCGGCCCGCCACCCGCTCCGACCTGCGCACGGACCGTCCTGTACCGCGGCTGAACCGCCGCCGTGCCGGGCGTTCCTAGCTTTCTCGGTGTCGGCGGACGAACCGCCGGCCGCGGCACCGAGCCGGGTGCGCCGACCGGGCCCGCCCGCCAACCAGGACTGGAGACCACCATGGCCGAGAACACCGAGCCCACCCGCGACGAGGACGTCGAGGTCGTGGCGCACAGCGGCGACGCCGAGGACACCCCCTGGTGCGTCATCAACACCGGCAAGACCAACGTCGACGAGGACGTCGAGGTCGTCGCCCACAGCGGCGAGACCGAGGACACCCCGTGGTGCGTCATCAACACCGGTACCACCAAGCTGGACGACGAGGACGTCGAGGTCGTCGCCCACAGCGCGGACGCCGAGGACACCCCCTGGTGCATCATCAACACCGGCACCGCGAACTGATCCACCCGGCCAACGGGGCCCGCCGACCGGCGGGCCCCGTCCCCCTTCCCAGGCCCATGGAGGTCACCGTGCCCGCAACCCAGCCCGCCCTCCGCCCCGACCGGTACCGCCTGCTCCGCAGGGCCGACGCCGGCTGGTGGTTCCTCGGCGACGGGGGAGTCGCCCGGCTCCGCCCCGGCCAGGTCGGCCCGGACGGCGGCCTCGCACCCGCGGCCGAGCAGCGGCTGCGGGACACCGGCCTGCTCGACGCCAGGGCCTTCCGCTCCTACTCGCTGACGGTGCTCACCAGCACCGACTGCAACCTCGGGTGCGGCTACTGCTTCCAGAACACCGGGCAGGACCCGAAGGGCGGCAACCGGCCGCCGCGGATCAAGCACGCCCGGCTGACCTCCGAGATGATCGGCGAGGTCCTCGACTTCACCCGGCAGCGGATGGCCGAGGCCGGACTCGACCGGCTGGCCGTGATGCTGTTCGGCGGCGAGCCGCTGCTCAACTTCCGCGGTGCCCGGGAACTGCTCCACCGCGCGGCCGAGTTGGGCGAGCTGGAGGCCGGCATGATCTCCAACGGCACGATGCTCACCCCGCTGATCGCCAAGGAGCTGAACGCGGCCGGCCTCAGGACCGTCCAGATCACCTTCGACGGCGACCGCGAGGAGCACGACGCGATCCGGATCCGCCGCTCCGGCGGCGGCACCTTCGACGCCATCGTGCACAACGTGGCCAAGGCGATGGCGGCCGCCGAGTCGATCCGCTGGCACCTGCGGATCAACGTCTCGCACCACAACCGGCACGGCATGGACGCCCTGCTGGAACGCCTCGCCGCCGGCCTCGACCCGGCCCGCTGCGGACTGCAGTTCGCCCTGGTCGGCGACGTCGGCGTCGGCTACGGCAACGAACTCGCCTACGGCAGCGGCCTCGCAGCGGACTTCACCCGCTGGCACGCCCGCGCCCTGGAACTCGGCTTCGCGCTGACCAGGCCGCGCCCCAACGACGGCTGCCAGGCCTGCACCTACCAGGACGGCCGCTACGGCGCGGTGGTCAACGCCGACGGCGTGCTCTCCAGCTGCTGGGAGACCGCCGGCCGGCCCGGCTGGGAGGTCGGCACCCTCGCCGACGGCTACCTGCCCGCCGACCGCACCGAGGGCCGCTGGATCACCTGCGACGACCAGTACCAGCACGGCGAGAACGCCGCCGCACTGGCCGTCTTCCAGGACGAGGTCGACGCGGCCCTGCTCGACCTGCTGCACACGGCCGGCCGACTCTGACGCCGGCACAACCTCGGAGGTGGACGATGGCTGACCCCGGAGTGCTGAGCGCGAACCGGGACTTCAGGCGGTACTGGATCGGCTCGGCCCTGTCGACGCTCGGCTCCCAGATGTCCCTGATCGCTTTCCCGCTGCTCGTGCTCTCCCTCGGCGGCGGCGCCGCCCAGGCCGGACTGGTGGCCAGCTGCTCACTGCTGACCAGGATGCTGCTGCGGATCCCCGCCGGGCAGCTCGCCGACAAGGTGGACCGCCGGCGGCTGATGCTCGGCGCCGACCTCGTCCGCCTGGCCGCCGTCGGCTCCGTCCCGGCCGCCGCCGGACTCGGCGTGCTCGGCTACCCGCAACTGCTCGCCGTCGCCGTCGTCGAGGGCGTGGCCACCGCGGTGTTCGCCCCCGCCTCCACCATCGCCGTCCGGGACGTCGTCGCCGAGGAACACCTCTCCGACGCGCTCGCCAAGGACCAGGCCGCGATGGCCGCCGCCTCCCTGCTCGGCCCCTTCCTCGGCGGCTGGCTGTTCACCGTCGACCGGATCCTGCCGTTCACCGCGGACGCCGCCTCCTACGCCGTCTCCGCCGTGCTGCTGCTGCGGATGGCCACCCGCCCCGCCCCCGCCGAACCCGGCACCCGCACCGACAACAGCCCCACCGCCGGCCTGCGCTGGCTGCTCCGGCAGCCCGCCCTGCTGCGCGCCCTGCTCTTCGGCGCCCTGCTCAACCTGGTCGGCGCCGCCTCCGAGGTCGCCATGGTCGTCACCCTCCGGGACGGCGGCAGCGGCGGCACCGCGATCGGCACCGTGCTCGCCTGCGCCGGCGTCGGCGCGGTGCTCGGCTCGCTCGCCGCACCGCGCGTCCTCAAGGTGCTCAAGCCGGGGCAGCTCTTCCTGGCCATCGGCGCGGTGTGGGCCACCGGCACCGCCGTGATCGCCTTCACCGCGCTGCCCTGGGTGGTCGGCCCGCTGCTCGTCCTGCTGATCCTGCTCACCCCGCCCGCCGGCATCGTGGTCGGCCAGGCACTCATCAGCCGGTCCCCGCGGCACCTGCTGGGCCGGGTCAGCACCGCCGCCGACCTGCTGATCGCCGGACTCGCCGCCGTCGGCCCCGCCCTCACCGGCATCGCCCTGGAAGGCCTCGGCATCCCGCAGACCTGGCTGCTGATCGCCGCCCTCATCGCCGCCGCCACCGCGGTCGCCGCCGTCCCGATGCTCCGCGAGTCCGGCCTCGGCACGCCCCGGCAGGAACCGGCCGCCGAGCCCGCCCCGGCGCCCGCCCCGGATGAGGGCACCGCCGTCGCCGCCTGAGCCGGGCAATCACCTCAGGTGCCCCCACCCGCCCCCATTTTGGACACCCCCACGACCGAGGAAGCCGCCGTGACCGTGCCGACCGTGACCGCACTGCCCGCGTACCCGACCGCGCCGCGGCGGGAGTTGGTCGAGGAGTTGCACGGCCTGCGGATCGCCGACCCGTTCCGGGAGCTGGAGGACGCCACCGCCCCCGCGACGGTCGCCTGGTGCCGCGCGCAGGAGGAGCTGTTCCGCGCGCACCGGGCCGGCTGGCCCGGCCTCGCGGAGCTGCGCCGCACCCTGACCGGCCTGCTGGACACCGGCTCGGTCAGCGCCCCCGTCACCCGCGGTGGACGGCAGTTCCACACCCGTGCCCGGCCGGGGGCCGACCGGCCCGCCCTGGTGGTCACCGAGGACGGCGCCGACCGCACCCTGCTCGACCCGCTCGCCCTGGACCCGTCCGGCGGCACCGTGCTCGACGCCTGGGCGCCGTCCCGGGAGGGCACCCGGATCGCCGTGCAGACCTCCACCGGCGGCACCGAGGACTCCGTGCTGCACGTGCTGGACGTCGCCACCGGCGCCGTGCTGGACGGCCCGGTCGACCGGCTGCGGCGCTCGGCGATCGCCTGGCTGCCCGGCGGCGGGGCGTTCTACTACGTGCGGCGGCTGCCTCCCGGGCTGCACCCGGGGGAGGAGCGCTACCACCGCCGGGTCTGGCTGCACCGGGTCGGCACCGACCCGGCCGAGGACGTCCCGGTGTTCGGCGAGGGCCGCGACCCGCGGCAGTTCTACGCCGTCTCCGTCAGCGAGGACGGCCGCTGGCTGATCGTCACCGCCACCGCCGGTGCCTCGCCCGGCACCGAGGTCCGGCTCGCCGACCTCGCCGCCACCGGCCCGGAACGGCCGCGGTTCACCGTGCTGCGGCTCGCCGCCGACGCCCGCACCACCGCCACCGTCCGGCGCGGCCGGCTCTACCTGCTCACCCGCGACGGCGCCCCGCGCGGCCGGGTCGAGACCGCCGACCCGGCCCGCCCCGACGACCGCACGGTGCTGCTGCCCGAGGACCCGGAGGCGGTGCTGGAGGACCTGGCCGTCCTGGACGGGCCCGCGCCCGGCCGTACCCTGTTGGCCGTCACCCGGACGCGGCACGGCGTCGCCGAGGTCGCCCTGTACGACGCGGCCGAGGGCACCCCGCACGGCCGGGCCGCCCTGCCCGGCGCCGGCGCGGTCGGGCCGCTGCGCACCGACCCGGACGGCGGTACCCGCCTCTGGTTCGGCTACACCGACCACGTGACGCCCAACCAGGTGCTCTGCCACGACGCGGCGACCGGCACGACCGCGCTGTGGGCCGCCCCCGAGGGTGCGCCCGACACCGGCGGCGCGCAGGTCCGGCTGCTGGTGTACCCGTCCCACGACGGCACCCCCGTGCGGATGTTCGTCGTCTCGCCGACGGGCCGGCCGGACCGCCCCCGGCCGACCGTGCTGAGCGGCTACGGCGGCTTCGGCGCGTCCGTGCTGCCCGGCTTCGCCGTCCAGGCACTGGCGTGGGTGCGGGCCGGCGGCGTCTACGCCTTCGCCTGCCTGCGCGGCGGCGGCGAGGAGGGCGAGCAGTGGCACCGGGCCGGGCGGCGCGAGCTCAAGCACAACACCTTCGACGACCTGGACGCCGCCGCCGAGCACCTGGTCGCCGAGGGCTGGACGGCACTTGGGGGCCTCGCGCTGATCGGCAGCTCCAACGGCGGCCTCACGGTGGCCGCCGCGCTCACCCGCAGACCCGACCGGTACGCCGCCGTGGTCGCGGTGGCGCCGCTGCTGGACATGGTGCGCTACGAGCTCTCCGGGATGGGCCCGAGCTGGTCGCAGGAGTACGGCACCGCCGCCGACCCCGGCCAACTCGCCGTGCTGCACGGCTACTCGCCCTACCACCGGGTCCGCGACGGGGTCCGCTACCCGGCCGTGCAGTTCGGCGTCGCGGACGGCGACACCCGGGTCGACCCGCTGCACGCCCGCAAGACGGCCGCCGCCCTGCAGGCCGCGAGCACCGGGCCGGGCCCGGTGCTGCTGCGCCAGGAGCACGGCCTCGGGCACGGTGAGCGGGGGATCGGTGCCACCGTCGACCTGCTCGCCGACAGCCTCGCCTTCCTCGCCGCCCACACCGGGCTGCCCGTCGACCGGCCGGCTGCCGGAAGGCTGCCCTACTAGATGGTAACTATGCTGGTGTAGCGGCGGATCCGCCCGATTCGTCCCACAGGGTGGCTTGCTGCATGCAGCAAGCTGCAGCCCGTCACCCCTTGGCCCGCCCCCGGCCGAACGGCAGGCTTCCAGGTGTCGAAGCCGTCCGGACCACAACGGACGCGCCGCACTCCACACACCAAGGGGAACCGATGAACCGTGCCCGCACGCTGGCCGTCTCCGTCGCCGTCGCCACCGGTCTCGCCGTGCTCGGCCTGCCCGTCCTCGCCGTGCAGGCCGCCGCTGCGGACGGCACCCCCACCCCGGCCGTGACCGCCCCGGCCACCCCCGCCCCCACCACCACGCCCGTCTCCGGCGGCCACGGCCACGGCGGCATCCTCGGCGGCGACCCGGAGGACCCGCAGGACCCGATGGACACCGCCTGGGGCCACTGAAAGGCCGGACCGACCCCGATGAAGCGCCTGCGCCCCCTGCCGCGCGCCCTGCTGGCGGCGGCCCTGCCGGTCGCCGTCGGGATCGTCCTCCTCGTCCGGGCCGCCCGCCACCGCGTGCACCTGCACCGGGCCCGCGAAGTGCTCGCCGAGTTCGAGCCGCGCACCGACACCCGCTGGCCGTAGGAGCTGTCTTCAAGGGCGCTCGGGTGGTCAATTCAGGGGCGCGGGGAACTGCGCAATTCGGATGCGGGCCACCACCCGGACCAGGGGTGCGCCGGATTCGTCAGGAGCACCACTCCCGGACTGCGCAGTTCTCCCCCAGCCCTCGGCCGGGAGGTGCCCCCAGGCGCCCCTGTGCGGCATCCGTACGCTTTGAAGACACGTCCTGGCGCCGCCGCCCGGCGCGCCTGCCCCGCCGTCGCGCCCACCGGGCCCGCGGCTCCCGCCGGTCCGGCCGTGATCCGTGCCGCACCGGCCGTCCCGGTACCCGCTCCTGCCCGCGCCCCTCCCGAAGGAGCACCAGTGACGCTGGACCACCTGTCCGCCGCCGCCGCCCGCCCGGCCCGTCCGGCCGCGGCCGAGCTCCGCTTCCGGGTGCTCGGCGAACTCCTGGTCGCGACCCGCGGCCGGTCGCTGCCGCTCGGCCCCGTGAAACAGCGCCTCGTCCTCGGCGCGCTGCTCTGCCATCCCAACGCCGCCGTCTCCGTCGACCTGCTGACCGAGGCGGTCTGGGGCGACGAACCCCCGCGCTCCGCCCGCAAGAACCTGCAGGCCTACGTCTCCGCCCTGCGCAAACTGCTCGGCGAGAGCGCAGACGGCGAACGGATCGTGCACCACCACGCCGGCTACCAGCTGCGCGTCGCGCCCGCCGAACTGGACGTGCTGCGCTTCGAGGAGCTCGCCCGCGCCGGGCAGTCCGCGATCCGGCTCGGCGCCACCGCACACGGCGCCGCCCTGCTGCGCGAGGCCCTCGACCTGTGGAGCGGCCCCTTCCTCGCCGACCTCGGCCACTCCGAGCTGCTGCGCGACCGGGCCGAACGGCGCGAACTGCGCCGCCTCGCCGTGCTGGAGGACTGGGCCGAGGCCGAACTCGACCTCGGCCACGCCCCCGCCGTCGCCGAGGCACTCGCCGAGACGGTCGCCGAACACCCCATGCGGGAGCGGCTCTGCGCCGCCCAGATGACCGCGCTCTTCCGCTCCGGGCGGCAGAGCGCCGCCCTCGCCGTCTACGACGACCTGCGCCAGCACCTCGCCCGCCAACTCGGCCTGCAGGTCGGCCCGGTGCTGGAGACGCTCTACCGCGGCATGCTGGACGGACGGGGCCCGGCCGGGCCGGCACCGCGGCCGTCCGCCGTCGCCACCGGCGCGGCGCCGCACGCCCCGCAGACCGTACTGCCCGCCGACCTCCCGGACTTCACCGGCCGTCGCGAGGAGGTCGCCCGACTGACCGCCCTGCTCGCGGGCGAGGGCCGACGCGTCGTCGTCAGCGGACCGGTGGGCGTCGGCAAGACCGCCCTCGCGGTGCACGTCGCGCACCGCCTGGCCGGCCGCTTCCCGGACGGCTGCCTCACCGTCCGCCTCCGGCGCGCCGACGGCACACCGCGCCACCCCACCTCGCTGCTCGCCGAACTCTGCCGGGCCACCGGCCTGGTGGGGGCCGTGCCGGAGGACGAGGAGGAGGCCGCGGCGCTCTGGCGGTCCTGGCTGGCCGGCCGTCGGCTGCTGCTCGTGCTGGACGACGCCCCCGACGAGGGCGGCATCCGCCACCTGCTGCCCGGCTCCGGGCCGAGCGCCGTTCTGGTCACCAGCCGGACGCGGCTGGCCGGGCTCGGCCCCGTCCAGCGGCTGGAACTCGAACCCTTCGCCGCGGAGGAGGCCGTCGGCCTGCTCGACCGGATCGTCGGCGACGGCCGCATCCGCGCCGACCGCCAGGCCGCCGAGCGGATCGTCGACAGCGTCGGCCGGCTGCCGCTCGCCGTCCGGGTGTGCGGCACCAAACTGGCCGTCCTGCACCAGCTCTCGGCCGCCGAGTACGCGGCCCGGTTGGACCGCAGCCCCGCCCTGCTGGACGAACTCGCCGCCGGTGACCTCGCCGTCCGCCGCCAACTCGCCGTCTGGTGGGCCGGACTGCCCGCCGTCGTGCGCGCCGTGCTCTGCGCCTTCGGCCGGCTGCCCCGCCCGCTGTTCACCCTCGCCGAGGCGATGGCCGTGCTCGGCTGCGGCGAGGAGGTCGCCCGCCGGGTGCTGGACAGCATGATCGAGGTCTCCGTCCTGCACTGCCGGCTCGGCGAGGTCACCGCGCACGCGGCGCTGTACGAGATCCCGTTGCTCGCCCAGCTCTACGCACGCGAACGGGCCGACGCCGAACGCCCGGCCCCGGAGCCGTACCGGCCCGTGGCGGGCTGACGGCGGACCGGACACCACGGGGGGTGCCGGCCGGGGCTCTGCGGCACCCTACCGGTCGGTCGTACCGGCCGGTAGGGGGCCCCCGGGTCCGGCCTCCCCGGCCAATCCGGCAGCTCGGCGGGTGTCTTGCCGTCACCGGTTGTGTTCGGACGAACCCGTTGACGCTCCCGGTGGCAGACCATAGGGTCGCGCCCCATGGACGCCGGTCGGTGATCCGGACATGTCGGCAGTGCCGCCGGCAGCCGGGCCGCCGTCCCTCGCCGGACCGTCCACAGAGGTGCCGACTGCCGTGCCCCCGTGCGGATTTCACGGGCCCGGACAGCCGTCGCCCCTCCCTGCGCGCCCGTGCCGCCACCAGCGGCCCAGACCGGCGCGCGGTCCGGCGTCCCATGAGCAAACCCACTCAGCAAGGGATGTGCCAGTGACCGGATTCTCGAGGCCCAGGGCTTCCGCCCTGGGTGTGGTCTGCGCCGTGCTGCTGTCGGGTTGTTCCTCGGGCGTGCTCGGCTCCGGATCGACCGTCACGGTCGTGATCGGTGTCGACGGTCCGCTGACCGGCAAGCTCGCCGACCTGGGGCTCGGCATCCGGAACTCCGCCGAACTGGCCATCGCCAAGGCCAATGCCAAGAACGTCGTGCCCGGCGTGAAGTTCGTGCTCGACGCGAAGGACGACGAGGCGGACGAGCAGAAGGCCAAGTCCAACGGCGATGCGTTCGCCGCCGACGCCCGGGTGATGGGCGTGGTCGGCCCGCTGACCTCCGGGGGCGCGCTCCTGATGGCCCCCGTGATGGCGCAGGCCGGCCTGGCCGAGGTCTCCCCGTCCAACACCGCACCCGGGCTGACCTGGGGCGCCGACTACCGGACCAACGGCAAGAAGCGCCAGTACCCCACCTACTTCCGGACGGTCACCACCGACGCCGTCCAGGGCCCGCTGCTCGCCCGCTACGCGCACAGCCGGCTGAAGGCCGGGCGGGCCGCCGTGATCAGCGACACCAAGGCCTACGGCAGCAACCTCGCCGCCGAGTTCGCGACCGCCTTCGAGGAGGTCGGCGGCAAGGTGGTGTACCGGACGACCGTGAAGCCGGGCACCACCGACTTCTCGAAGATCGCGCAGCTGGTGGCGGCACAGGACCCCGACATCGTCTACTACGGCGGCGAGCACCCCGAGGGCGGACCGCTCGGCGCGGCGCTCAGGGCCGCCGGCGTCAAGGTGCCGCTGGCCGGCGGCGACGGTCTGCACACCGACGGCTTCATCAAGGCCGCCGGCACGGCCTCCGACGGCGACCTCGCCAGCCAGCCGGGCATCTCCGTCGAGGGCCTCGCCTCGGCCTTCGGCTACCTCGACGCCTACCGCGCGGCAGGCTACAAGGAGGAGCCCGGGCCGTTCGGCGCCTACGGCTACGACTCCACCTGGGCGGTGATCCAGGCGGTCGCCAAGGCCCGGCAGTCGAACGAGGACCTCACCGGCGCCGAACTGCGCAAGGCCACCGCGGACGCGCTGCAGAACGTCTCGTTCTTCGGCGTCACCGGCGACGTCTCCTTCGACGAGTTCGGCGACACCCACAACCAGGTCGCCTCCATCTACAAGGTGCAGAAGGGCGCCTGGACGTCCATCGTCCCGTTCGGCCGCCTGCGCGACTTCTGACGGCCGCGGCCGGGGTCCGACGACCCCGGCCGCGGCCGGCGCTCAGGACACCAGCGGCCCCTCCGCGACCTCCGTCAGCCGCACCGTGCACAGGCCGCCGCGCTCGCTGCGGACCTCCGTCACCTCCAGCTGGGTGCCCGGCAGCAGGATGAACTCCTCCTCGCCGGTGAAGGCCGAGAAGTCGCGGATGCCGACCGCCCGGGAGGGGACGACCTCGAACAGCGTCCGCTTGCCCCGGCTGCCGAGGAAGCCCCGGGCCACGCCCGGCTCGGAGGTGCAGGAGGACACGCCCCACCAGGTCACCGTCCGGCCCAGCGGGTACTGCGCGCGGAGGTCCAGCGCCACACCGCGCCACAGCGGCTCGGTGCGGGCCGGCAACTGCGAGACGGCCGAGAACAGCAGCCGCAGGTAGGCGAGGTACGGCACCAGCCGGCTGCGGTCCGGCGACCGCAGCACGGCGTTGATCTCCCGGTAGAACGCCGACTCGCAGGTGTAGAGGTGGATCGCCGCGACGGCGTCGGCGGACAGGCCGCCGGGCACCTCGTCCGCCCGGCGCTTGCCGAACTCGTACGACCGCTCCACGTGCCGGTCCAGGCCGCGCAGCACCGCCGCCACCGGGGCGACGGCGTCCCGGAAGTCCATCAGCGGAGTGTCGAACACGCCGGTGATCTCCGGCAGTTCGAGGCCCTCGTCCTTGACGCTCGCGAGCCGGTCCAGGTAGAGCTGGTGCAGCTCCATGGTGGAGGCGATGAACGCGCCCATCCGCTCCGCGGTGCCGTCGCCGTCCGCACCGCCGCCGTCCGCCGCGTGGGTGTTCCACCCCTTGCTCGGCAGCCAGTCCACCGGGTCGGTGCCCATGGACGTCAGCGCGGTGTTCACCGTGTCGAAGTGGTCGCCGTCGCAGAAGATGTCGCCCTGCGCCGCCGGGTTGGCGTGGTCGATGTGCCGGACCTCCACCCCCGGGTACTTCTTCTGCAGCTCCAGGACGACCTTCTTCAGGCTCCGCGCGTGGGCGCCCCACCAGGCGAACACCACGCTGCGGTCCGCCTCGTCGGCGTCCTGCTTGGCCCGGAGGATCTCCTCGACGATCCGCTCGGCGACCGGGCGCCAGAACGCGGTGTGCCGGTCGGCGCCCACCGAGCCGTCGCTGCTGGCGGTCAGCGCCGCGTTCAGCAGCAGCACGCCCTGGGTGAGCATCGCCTGGAACCACTCCGGCGGCTGGACGGTCTCCCGCTCCTTCAGCAGCGCCCGGACGTCGGCGATCGGTGTCTTCTTCGCGATGCCGTACTTCCACATCGCCGCGGCCTTGATGATGCAGCGGATGCTGACCACCCGGCCGAACTGGCTGTCCTTCCAGTCGTGGAAGGTGTTGTCGAACATCGCGATGCCGGTGGCGCTCTCCGGCCGCGGGTACGGGTTCTGCCCGAAGACGACCACCTTCCACTTGTGCGGCGCATGGGGCTTGAGCGCCTGGAAGGTGAGCTCGCGGACGGGCACGACCGCCGGGCCGCGGGCCGGGCCGATGAACGCGGCCGCGTCGGGCTGCGCCTCGACGACCGGCTTCAGCAGCGGCAGCCACGGCTCGCCGCCGCCGGCGAAGAGCTCCGTGAGCGCCAGCGGGTCGTTCGGGTCGTGCTGGGCGGGGGTGGTGGCCTCGGTCATGGTGGCGCTGCTCCGGAATCGTCGAACCGTGCGGACGGATGGCAGGAACGGACCGTCAGTTCCCCGACGGCGACTCCAGTCCTACCGTCCGCGAGTGACAACCGACCGCGCCGCCGGGGCGGCGGCGACCGGGCCCGGCGGCGCTGTCGGTGCCGCCGTCTAGGTTCATGGACGACGGAAGACCGCTCGTCCGGGAGGAGCCCGACCCATGTCCGAGAACCCGCAGCAGCCGCCGCTCAGGGTCGTGCTGACCGACATCAACAGCACCGTGGTGGAGTCCTGGCGGGCGGCGTTCGCCGACACCCCCGAGATCGAGATCCACCGCGGCTCGATCCTCGACGAGCACGTCGACGCCTGGGTCACCCCCACCAACTCCCGCGGCCGGATGGACGGCGGCGTCGACGCGGTGATCAAGCGGCACCTCGGCGCCGGCATCCAGCTGCGCGTGCAGCGGGCGATCCGGGACGGGTTCGCCGGCCGGCTGCCGGTCGGCAGCGCCGTCTGCGTCCCCTCCGGCGCGGTCAACCCCAGGTTCCTGATCTCGGCGCCGACGATGGAGTCGTCCTCGCAGAACGTCAGCCAGACGCTCAACGTGGCGCTGGCCTGCGCCGCCGCGTTCCAGGCCGTGCACCGGAAGAACGCCGAAGCGCCGGGCAGCATCCGCTCGGTGGCACTGGTCGGCATGGGCGCGCAGACCGGACAGGTGCCGGCCCGGGTGTGCGCCAACCTGATGTGGACGGGCTACACCCTGTTCAACGACCACTGCTTCGAGGACTACGACGACCTGCGCAGCACCGTCACGGCCCAGCTCGACGACATCGAGAAGGCGCCCGCCACCCGGCGCGTCCGCATCACCCCGCCCGCGCGCCGCACCGCCGCCCGGCGCTGACACCCGCCCGCCGCCTGCCGCCCGCCCGCCGACGTCACAGGAAGGAGAGGGTCTTCATCAGCAGGGGCGGCGCCGACAGGAACTCGAAGTGCCCGCCGGGCAGGGCGGTGTACTCCACCGTCCGTGCGTACTCCCGCCACCCCGCCATCCGGTCGAGGCTGATCTCGGTGTCCTCCGTCCACTCCAGCACGGTGACCGGGCCCGGCAGGGCCACCGGCGACGGGCGCCGGTAGACCCGGTTCACCTCCAGGTCCTGGTGCAGGACCTCGAGGGCGAGGTCGATCAGGACGGGATGCGGCGTGCCGCCCCGCAGCAGCACCAGGTTGCCCATCTCCGCCCGGAGCTGCTCCTCGTCCAGGTCGAGGTACCGGTCGTGCGGGCAGTGGTGCGGGGCCACCTGGGCCGAGACGAAGAGCCGCTCGGGCGCGGGCAGCCCGCTCCCGGCGAGCCGGAGCGCCGTCTCGAAGGCCGGCAGGGCGCCGGCGCAGTGCCCGAAGAAGGCGAACGGCCGGTCCAGGTACGGCCGGAGGAACTCCACCAGGTCGGCGGCGAACCGCTCGTAACTGCCGTAGTGCGGCTCGCGCGAGCGGTTCTCCCGGCCCGGCGGCTGGACGGGGCACACCTCGATGCCGTCGATCTCCTCGGGCCACCTGCTGAACATCGAGGCGCCCACACCGGAGTAGGGGAAGCAGAAGAGCCGTGCGACCGAGTCCGTCCGCGGTCGGCGCAGCAGCCAGTTGCCGGCCATGTCAGGCTCCCATCCTCCGGGCCGCGACCGGCGCCGCGGCCCGGGACTCGTACGCGTAGATGACGGCCTGCACCCGGTTGCGCAGGCCCAGCTTGCCGAAGATCTCCTGCACGTGGGACTTCACCGTGGAGCCGGCGACGCCCAGCTCGGTGGCGATCTCGGCGTTCGACATCCCCCGGGCGAGCAGGTGCAGCACCTCCTGCTCGCGTTCGGTGAGCGTCGGCACCGCGCCGAGCCGCGGGGCGGTGTGCGCGAGCTGCTGCACCAGCGTCTGTTCGACCGGCAGGTAGCCGGAGGCCAGCAGACGGACCGCCGGGGCGAGTTCCCCGGCGGCGACCTGCCGCCGGATGATCGCGCAGCCGCCCAGCCGGAGCACGTCCAGGTCCATCCGGCGCAGGTCCGAGCCGAGGACGAGCACCGAGGCCGCGCCGCCGTGCCCCGACGCGGCGAGGCGCCGGACCTGCCCGAGGAGGGTGTCGCGGTCCTTGACCGCCGGCATGTCGACGACGAAGAGCGCCGGGTCGAGCTGGGTGCCGAGCCGGCACGCCTGGCCGACGTTGGCCGCCTCCCCGGCGATCCTGACCGATGGTTCGTTGCCGAGGATCGATCTGATGCCGTTGCGGACGAAGGCGTCCTCCGCCACGAGCACGACGCTCATCCTGGTCACGTCAGTCTCCCCCTGATCTGCGCACACGGTGGTCTTCACTGGTCGGGAACGAAAGGCCGAGGAGGCCGGTGGGGCGCGCCTTCGAACCCGGTCGCGGGCCACCCGGGGGCGCAGCACCGCTCGTGGGTACCCGAGCGCCGCCGGCGGCGGTCTCAGACGGCGGTCTCAGATGGCGGGGCGGTAGAAGTAGGTGCGGCGGGTCCTGATCTTCCGGCCGTCGAGGAAGTACAGGTCGGAGAACCGCTCGTCGAGCTGCCGGCCGTCCTTGCCGACCCCGCGGAAGCGTCCCCAGCAGGCGACCGAGGAGTCCGACTCGGCGACGTGCTCGATCTCGTGGCGGCCGTCGCTGATGATCCGCTCCTCGCGGTAGAACCGCAGGACGGCGTCGAGGCCGCTGATCGCCTCGTAGCCGGGGCGGTGGTAGGTGCAGTCCTCGGCGAAGAGGGTGGGCAGTTCGTCCCAGCGGCGGCCGTCGATCACCTCGAAGAGTCTGGTGACGAAGTCCGTGCCGGACACGGCGAGCTGCTCGGGGTGGGTGGTGCTCATGCGGTCACGCTCCTGACTCGGTCTGCTGCGGTCGGCGCGGTGCGGGCCGCACCGCGCCGTGCGGTCGGTCGCGGCGGTTCATCTCGCTCCACTGGGGGAGCAGGCCGGGGACGACGACGGCGGCCAGGTAGACGGCCCCTGCGGTGACCAGCACCGGCGCCAGCCCGGCGGCGGCGATCGCCGAACCGGCGAGGATCCCGCCGAGCGGCATGCCGGTCCAGGCGGCGGCCTCCGCCAGGGAGCTGACCCGGCCCAGCAGGTCGCGCGGGATGCGTTCGACGAACACGGCGCTGAGGACCGGGTTGATGAAGCCGGAGCCGAAGCCGCCGACCAGCGCCACGCCGATCACGCACCACATCGGTGCGCCGAGCGCCATCGCCGCGAAGCGCGGCACCCCGCCGAGGAAGAAGCCCACCAGGAAGGCCGCCCGGCGCGGCACGCGCTCGCCGTAGGCGGCGGCCAGCAGCGCGGCCCCGGCGGCCGTCACCGAGAACGCCGTGCCGATCAGGCCGAGTTCGAGCGCCCCGTAGCCGTGGTCGCGGATCCAGACGGGGAGCAGGACGGCGCTGTACGCGGCGTCGACCAGGTTGGTCACGCTGACCATCGCGACGAGCGAGCGCACCATCCGGTCGGAGGTGAGGAACGTCCAGCCGCCGCGGAGCTGGGCGAGGTACGGCTCCGGCGCGGCCGCCTCCCCGGCGGGCTCCGCCGCCGGGCGGCGGCGCTTCGGGGCCCGGAGGCCCACGGCGACCGCGCAGACCACGAAGGACGCGGCGTCCAGCAGCAGGGCGTTCGCCGGTCCGGCCGCCCCGATGACGGCGCCCGCCAGGGCCGGCGCGATGATCATGGCGGTCCGTTCGGTCGCGCTGACCAGCCCGGTGACCCGTTCCAGCGGCAGCCCGGCGGCGTCCGCGATGTCCGGGCCGAGGGTGAACTTGGAGGTGTCGGCCGGGCCACGGGCCGCCCCGGCGACGGCGACCAGCACCAGCAGCACCGGGAAGCTCAGCATGCCGGCCAGGTGGAGCAGCGGGACGAGGGCCACCGCGGCCGCACTGAGCAGGTCCGCGCAGACGCTGACCCGGCGGGAGCCGAGCCGGTCGATGACCGGGCCGCAGAGCGCCTTCGAGACGACCAGCGGGGTGAGTTCGCAGGCGGCCACCAGGCCGGTGCGGGTGGCCGAACCGGTGGTGGTGAGGACGAGCCAGGGGACGGCGACTGCGGTCAGCCGGGTGCCGGCCACCGAGACCGCGTTCGCGGCGAGGACGGGGAGCAGCAGCGAGGTGCTCCGCTTCGCGGTCGTGCTCACCGGGCCGCCCGCTCCGCGACCAGCCGGGCCATGCCCGCCGGGGTCGGGTCGAAGTAGAAGTCCCGCGGCGAGATGTCCACGCCGAAGGCCTGGTGGAGCTCGGCGATGATCTTCACGCCGAGCAGGGAGTGCCCGCCCAGTTCGAAGAAGTCGTCGTCCGCACCGATGCCCGCCACCCCGAAGTGGTCCGACCAGAGGCTCACCACCGCCTGCTCGGCCGGCGAGCCCGGTCCCCGGTACTCGGTCATCAGCTGCGGGCTGCGGACGCGGGTCCGGGCCGCGAGGGCGGCCGCGTCCACCTTGCCGTTGGCGGTCAGCGGGAACTCGTCGACCACCGTGATCAGGGACGGCACCGCGTAGGAGGGCAGCACCTCGGCGAGCGAGGCGCGCAGCTCCAGCAGGGAGGTCTGCCGGTGGTCCTTGCGCAGCACCAGGGCGGCGTGCAGCGCGTGACCGCCGGTCGGGGCCTGCGCCTTGGCCAGGTGGTACTGGGCGACGGCCGGCAGCCCGGCGAGGGCGGCCTCGACCTCGCCGAGTTCGATCCGGAAGCCGCGGACCTTCACCTGGCGGTCGGCCCGGCCGAGGAACTCGATCGCCGGCTCGGTGCTGCGCACCAGGTCGCCGGTGCGGTACATCCGTGCGCCGTCGCCCTCCGGGTCGGGCAGGAAGCGCTCGGCGGTGAGCGCCGGGCGGCCGAGGTAGCCGTGGGCGAGGCCGGTGCCGCCGGTGTACAGCTCGCCCGTCCCGCCGGGGGCCACCGGCCGCAGCTCGGGGTCGAGCACCCGCACCCAGGTGCCGTTGATCGGCCGGCCGATCGGCACCGAGGGGGTGTGCAGCGGGCTGTCGAAGGCGTGGCAGCAGGTGTAGGTGGTGTTCTCGGTCGGGCCGTACCCGTTGACCAGGACGGTGCCCGGCAGGGCCGCCACCGCCCGGTCGGCGTGGTCGGCGGAGAGCACGTCGCCGCCGGTGAGCAGGTACCGCACCTGCTTGAGGTCGTCGAGGCCGTGGTCCACCACCTGGTGCAGCAGACCGGTCGTCAGCAGCAGCACGGTGACGCCCGAGGCACGGACGAATCCGGTGGTCTCGGCGAGCGAGAGGTCGCCCGGCGGGGCGACCACCAGGCGGGCGCCGTTGAGCAGCGCCCCCCAGATCTCGAAGGTCGAGGCGTCGAAGGCCAGCGGGCCGATCTGGAGGAGGACGTCCTCCGGGGTGATCGTGACGAAGTCCGGGTCGACGACGAGCCGCACCACCCCGCGGTGCGGCACCATCACGCCCTTCGGCGTGCCGGTCGACCCCGAGGTGTAGGCCACGTAGGCCAGGTCCTCGCCGGACGGGTCGGCCGTGCGGACGGCCGCCGGCGCCCCGGCCGGGGCCCGGTCGTCGGCGAACACGGTCGCGAACCCGTCGGGGAGGCCGTCGGCCAGCTCGCGCTGGGTGACCACCAGACGGGCCCCGGAGTCGCGCAGCATGAACTCGGTGCGGGCGGCGGGATAGCGGGTGTCCAGGGCCAGGTACGCGGCGCCGGCGGAGACCACCGCGAGCAGGGCGACGATGCCGTCGACCGACCGCCGGGTGAGGACGGCGACCACGTCGCCGGCCCGCACGCCCCGCTCGACCAGCCGCGCGGCGAGGCGGTCGGCCTCGGCGGCGAGTTCCGCGTACGTCAGGGAGGTGTGCTCGTCGCTCAGGGCCACCCGGTCGCCGAACCGCTCGCAGCACCGGCGGAACCGGGCCGTGATGCTCAGGTCAGTCATTCTCTCGCTCCGTGGGTGAGGGTGGGTCAGCGGGTCGACGGGTGGAACCAGCCGTCCTCGTCAAGGACGCGGCCGCGGTGCAGGTCGGTGAGGAGCCGGTGCAGCGCGGTCGTCACCGGTCCCGGCCGGCCGTCCCCGACCGTCCAGCCGCCGTCCCCGTCCCGCACCCGGCCGACCGGGGTGACGACGGCCCAGGTGCCGCAGGCGAACGCCTCGGTGACGACGCCGGCCTCGCACTGCGCACGCCACTCGTCCAGGGCGATCCGCTCCTCCACCACCCGGTGGCCGAGGCGCCGGGCCAGGGTCAGCAGGGTGCTGCGGGTGACGCCGGGCAGCAGCGTCCGCGTCAGCTCCGGGGTCACCACCTCGGCCCGCTCGCCCCGCCCCCGGACGAGGAAGAGGTTCATCCCGCCCAGCTCCTCCACCCAGCGCCGTTCGACGGCGTCGAGCCAGACGACCTGCCGGCAGCCGGCGGCCTCCGCCGCCCGCTGCGCCAGGAAGGTCGGGGCGTAGTTGCCGGCCACCTTGACCTCGCCGGTGCCGCCGGGCACGGCCCGGACGTGGTCGCGGCTCACGTGGACGGCGACCGGCTCGGCCCCGTCGCCGAAGAAGCCCCCGGTCACGAAGGCCATCAGCAGGAAGCGGTAGGTGCGCGAGGGGCGCAGCATCAGCGAGGCGTCCGAGCCGAACATCAGCGGCCGCAGGTAGAGACTGCGCGAGCCGTCGGCCGGCAGGAAGCCCTCGTCCGCGCGGACCAGCCGGTGGGCGGCGTCGGTGAAGGCGTCCTCCGGGAGCTCCGGCATGGCCATCCGGCGGCAGGAGCCGCGGAACCGCAGCGCGTGGTCGCGGGGGCGCCAGACGCCCGCCGTGCCGTCGGCCCGCCGGTGCGCCTTCAGCCCCTCGAAGACGACCTGGCCGTAGTGCAGGCCGAGCGTGCCGGGATGGAGGGAGAGGTCGGCGAGTCTGCTCAGCCGGGGCGCGGACCAGCCGTCCGCCTCCGTCCAGTCCATCACGACCATGTGGTCGGTGAACGCCTCGCCGGGGCCGGGTTCGGCGACGGCCGGGTGGGGCGGCGCGAGTTCGAGGCCGGTGGTCATCCGCAACTCCTTGGGTGAGGGGGTCTGCCGGGCGATCAGGACGCAGGCACTCGGGCCGCGCGGAGGGGGTCGCCCACCGCTCGGCCACCGAGTATCCGGACGCCGCTATCGGTGGCCTATCGCGCCGCGGCCGCCCGCTCGGCGCGGGCCGGTGCGCGGTGGGCCGGCGCACGGTGGGGCTGCACGCGGTGGGCCGGTGTGCGGTGGATCGGCGTGCCGACGCGGCCGAGCGGCAGGCCGGTGCCGCCGCCCCGGCAGGCGACGATCTCGGCCGCGATCGACACCGCGACCTCCTCGGGCGTCCAGGCCCCCAGGTCGAGGCCGATCGGGGAGTGCAGCCGGGCCAGTTCGGGCTCCGAGAGGCCGGCCGCACGCAGCCGCTCCAGCCGGTCGGCGTGGGTGCGCCGGGACCCCATGGCACCGACGTACGCCACCGGCAGCCGCAGGGCGCGCTCCAGCAACGGGACGTCGAACCTGGCCTCGTGGGTGAGGGCGCACAGCACGGTGCGGCCGTCGATCCGGTCGCGCTGGGAGTCGAGGTAGCGGTGCGGCCGGTCGACCACCACCTCGTCCGCCTCCGGGAAGCGCTCGCGGGTGGCGAAGACCGGACGGGCGTCGCACACGGTGACGTGGTGGCCGAGGAATCCGCCGATGCGCACCAGCGCCGAGGCGAAGTCGATCGCACCGAAGACGATCATCCGCGGCGGGGGCACGCTGCACTCCACCAGCAGGACGACCGGCCGGCTCCGGTCGGGTGCGACCTCCACCGTCCGGGTGCGGCCCGCGGCCAGCAGCGCCGCCGCCTCCAGGGCCGCGGCGCCGTCGAGCGCGCCGCCCCTGCCGAGGGTGCCCTCGTACGCGCCGCCCGGCCGCACCAGCAGGGCGCCGCCGGCCGGGCCGTCCGGGCCGCCGGCGACACGGACGGCCGCCACGGCCCCGCTCCCGGCGGCGGTGGCCAGGGCGGCGGCGAGCACCGGCCGGACGGCGTCCCGGCGGCGCACCGGCGTCACCAGGACGTCGATGCTGCCGCCGCAGGTCAGGCCGACGGCGAACGGGTCCCCGTCGGCGTCGCCGAAGTGCTGCAGCACGCTCTCGCCGGTCACCAGCGCCTCCTGGCACAGCTGGTGGACGGTGGCCTCCACGCAGCCGCCGGAGACGCTGCCGAGCGCGGTGCCCGCGGCGTCGACGGCGAGGGCCGTGCCGGGCGGCCGCGGGGCGGAGCCGCTGACGTGCACGACCGTCGCCACGGCGAAGTCGCGTCCTTCGGTGCACCACCGGTGCAGATCGGCGGCGATGTCCAGCACGGCCGGGTCAACTCCTCTCAGTCGACGATGTGTTCGGGACGGATCGGGACCCGGGTGAGGGCCTTCCCGGTGGCCTGCCGGACGGCGGCCACCACGGCCGGGGTGGAGGACAGCGTCGGCGCCTCGCCCACCCCGCGCAGGCCGTACGGGGCGTGCGGGTCGGCCAGTTCCAGGACGTCGACCGGCACGGCCGGCGCGTCCAGCAGGGTCGGCACCAGGTAGTCGGTGAAGGAGGGGTTGAGCACCCGCGCCGTCGCCGGATCGACCCGGACCTCCTCCATCAGCGCGATGCCGAGGCCCTGGACGGTGCCGCCCTGGATCTGGCCGGCCACCGAGAGCGGGTTGAGCGCCCGGCCGACGTCCTGGGCGCAGGCCAGTTCGACCACCTTGACCAGGCCGAGCTCCACGTCCACGTCGACCACCGCGCGGTGCGCGGCGAAGGAGTACTGGACGTGGCCGAAGCCCTGGCCGGTGACCGGGTCGAAGGGTTCGGTCGGCCGGTGGCGGAACTCGAGTTCGAGGTCGATCGGCTCCTCGCCCTCCAGCACCTCCGCCAGGGTGGCGAGGACCTCGCCGTCCCCGGTCACGACCTTGCCGCCGTCGAGCCGCAGCCCGGGGCCGCCCCAGGCCGGGCGGTCCCCGCCGAACCTGCGCCGGCCGGCCGCGAACACGTGCTCCCGGACGGCCCCGCAGGTGTTCTTCACCGCACCGCCGGTCATGTAGGTCTGCCGGGAGGCGGAGGTGGAGCCGGCCGAGCCGACGGCGGTGTCGGCGGGGTGGACGGTGACCTGCTCGACGCCGAGCTCGGTGCGGGCGATCTGGGCGTGCACGGTGACGCCGCCCTGCCCGACCTCGGCCATCGCGGTGTGCACGGTGGCGACCGGCTCGCCGTCGATGACCTCCAACCGGATCCGGGCGGTGGAGTAGTCGTCGAAGCCCTCGGAGAAGCCGACGTTCTTGATGCCCACGGCGTAGCCGATGCCGCGGACGATGCCCTCGCCGTGCGAGGTGTTGGAGAGCCCGCCCGGCAGGTCGCGGACGTCCGGGTCCTTCGGGTCGAGCGGCGGTGGCAGCGGCATGTCCCGGACCCGGCGCAGCAGTTCGGCGACCGGCGCGGGGGAGTCCACCCGCTGGCCGGTCGGCATCAGGTCGCCCTGGCGCATCGCGTTGATCCGGCGCAGCTCCACCGGGTCCATGCCGAGTTCGGCGGCGAGCTTGTCCATCTGCGCCTCGTAGGCGAAGCAGGCCTGCACCGCGCCGAAGCCGCGCATCGCGCCGCAGGGCGGGTTGTTGGTGTAGAGGCCGACGGCCTCGATCTCCACGTCGTCGACCCGGTAGGGCCCGATCCCGAGCGAGGCGGCGTTGCCGACGACGGCGGCGGTGGACGAGGCGTAGGCGCCGCCGTCCAGCACGATCCGGCACCGGACGTGGGTCAGCCTCCCGTCGCGGGTGGCGCCGTGCTCGTAGTGGAGCCTCGCCGGGTGGCGGTGGGCGTGCCCGAGGAAGGACTCCTCGCGGGAGTACACGATCTTGACGGGCCGGCCGGTGCGCAGCGCCAACAGGCAGGCGTGGATCTGCATCGACAGGTCCTCGCGGCCGCCGAAAGCACCGCCGACGCCGGCCAGCGTCAGGCGCACCTTCTCCTCCGGCAGGCCGAGGACGGGTGCGATCTGCCGCCGGTCCGAGTGCAGCCACTGGGTGGCCACGTACAGGTCGACGCCGCCGTCCCCGGCGGGCACCGCGAGGCCGGACTCCGGGCCGAGGAAGGCCTGGTCCTGCATGCCGAACACGTAGTCGCCGGTCACCACGACGTCGGCCCGCCGGGCCGCCGCGGCCACGTCGCCGCGGACGACCGGCTGCCGGTGCAGGACGTTCGGGTGCGGGACGCGCCGCGCATGGCGGTCGTCCCGGTCCGGGTGGAGGACGGCCGCGCCCGGTGCGAGCGCGGACGCCTCGTCCGTGACGACCGGGAGCTGCCGGTACTCGACCCTGATCAGCGCGGCGGCGCGCCGTGCGGTCTCCGGGTGGTCGGCGGCCACCAGCGCGACCGGCTCGCCGTGGTGGCGGACCACGCCGTCGGCGAGCACCGGGGTGTCGGCGATCTCCAGCCCGTACCGCTTCTGCGCGGCCGGCAGGTCGTCGTGGGTGAGGACGGCGTGCACACCCGGCAGCGCGAGCGCCGCGGAGACGTCCACGGACAGGATCCGGGCGTGCGCGTGCGGGCTGCGCAGGGCCTGCCCCCAGAGCATGTCCCGGTGCCACAGGTCGGAGGAGTAGGCGAAGGCGCCGGTGACCTTCGGGGTGCCGTCGGGGCGGCGGACGGACTCGCCGATGCCGCCCCGGGCGGCAAAGGGGCCGGGACCGGCGGGGGAGGGGGCCGAGGCCGTCGGTGTGCGGGTGTCCATGCCTCAGACCGCCTCCCGGCGCCGGGCGGCCGCCAGGCGGACCGCGTCCATGATCTTCTCGTAGCCTGTGCAGCGGCAGAGGTTGCCCGCGAGCGCCTCGCGGACGTCGGCGTCGCTCGGGTCCGCGTCGCGCTCCAGCAGCTCGTCGGCGGCCACCAGCAGGCCGGGCGTGCAGAAGCCGCACTGGACGGCCCCGGCGTCGAGGAAGGCCCGCTGGACGGCGGCCGGCCCGTCCGCCGTGGCCAGGCCCTCCACCGTGCGGACCTCGCGGTCCTGCGCCTGGCCGGCCGCGACCAGGCAGGCGCAGACCGGGACGCCGTCCAGGCGCACCGTGCAGGAGCCGCACTCGCCCTGCTCGCAGGCGTTCTTGGAGCCGGGCAGGCCCATCCGCTCGCGCAGCACGTACAGCAGGCTCTCGCCCTCCCACACCCCGTCGGCCGCCCGCCGGACGCCGTTGACGGTGAAACCCACCCGCATCATGCGACTCCCTCCGCGCCCTTGCGGTACGCCTCCCAGGCCCACAGGAAGGTCCGGCGGGCCATCACCCCGACGGCGTGCCGGCGGTGGCCGGCGGTGCCGCGGACGTCGTCGATCGGACTGCAGGCACCGGCCGCGAGCGCCGCGAACCGCTTCGCCACCGAGGGCGGGACGGGTCCGCGGCTCTCCCACAGGCCGCCCTCCGCCAGGGCGTCCGCGAGGAACGCCTCGGCCTGTGCCGCCCGCCGCGGGGTCGGGGCGGCCGAGCCGATGCCGGTGCGCACCGTCCCGGTGCCGGGGTGCAGCGCGAGCCCGAAGGAGCAGACCGCGATGACCATCGCGTTGCGGGTGCCGACCTTGGAGAACTGCTGCGGGCCGGTCGCCCGCCCGATGTGCACCCGCCTGATCAGCTCGTCCGGCAGCAGCGCATTGCGCTTGACGCCCGTGTAGAACGCGTCGATCGGGATGCGGCGGGCGCCGCGCACCGACTCCACCTCGACCTCCGCCCCGGCGGCCAGCAACGCCGGATGGGCGTCACCGGCCGGGGAGGCGGTGCCGAGGTTGCCGCCGACCCCGCCGCGGTTGCGGATCTGCGGCGAGGCGACGGCACGGGAGGCCAGCGCCAGGCCCGGCAGCTCCCGGCCCAGCTCCGCGACGATCCGGGCGTACGGCACGCCGGCGCCGAGCCGGACCTCCCGCTCGCCGACCTCCCACTCGGACAGCTCGCCGATCCGGCTCAGGTCCAGCAGGTGCCCGGGCCGGCGGCGTCCGAGGTTGATCTCCACCATCACGTCGGTGCCGCCCGCGAGCGGTACGGCCGCCGGGTGCTCGGCCTTGGCGGCGAGCGCCTCCTCCCAGCAGCCGGGGCGGATGAACTCCATGGGACTTCCCTCTCGAATCGTTCCCGGACCGGGCGGACCGCCCGGGGGCGGCAGGCAGGCCCGGTCAGCGGGGCAGGCCGGGGGCCGCCCCGGCGACCGGGACGGGCAGGTCGGGCGAGAAGCAGCCGTCGAGGGCGTCCAGCGAGGGCACGTCCCTGATCAGCGAGCGGTCCGCGGCGGTCATCATCCGCTCGCCCACCGCCAGGTCGAGCCAGGCCAGCAGACCGTCGAAGAACCCGCCGTGGTTGACGACGAACACCGGCTTGCTGTGCAGGCCGAGCTTGGCCCAGGTGGCGATCTCCATCAGCTCGTCGGCCGTGCCGAGCCCGCCCGGCAGGACGACGAAGGCGTCCGACAGCTGGTACATCAGCGCCTTGCGCTCGTGCATGGTGGCGACCACCATCAGCTCCACGCCCGGCGGCTGACGCCCCTCCAGGCTCAGCAGGTGGTGCGGCACCACCCCGGTGACGTACGAGCCGGTGAGCAGCGCGCCCTCGGCCACCGCACCCATCAGCCCCGTCCCGCCGCCGCCGTACACCAGGCCGACCCTGCGGCGGCCCAGCCAGCGGCCGGTCTCCCGGGCGAGGTCGAGGTACTCCTGCCTGGCCGGCCGCGCGCCGCAGAACACGCCCACCCTCCGGAAGCCGGTCATCGTGCCTCCGAGTGGACGGGAACGGCGTGCGAACGCGAGGACTCCAGCTCCACCAGCAGGTCGAGCAGCACCTGGGCGCCCAGGATCAGGTCGTCCTTCGGGGTCTGCTCCACCGGCGAGTGGCTGATGCCGGCCGTGCTGGGGACGAAGATCATGCCGGTGGGCACCCGGGAGCTCAGCGCGGAGGCGTCGTGCCCCGCGTAGCTCATCAGGCGGGCCGCCGTCGGGTCGTGCCGCACGCACACCTCGTGGATGCGGTCGACGTAGCCGTCCTCGAAGCGCACCACGGGCTTGTGCGACAGCTGGGACACCTCCACCGAGCAGCCCTGCTCGGTGCCGATCCGGCGGACGAGCGCGCGGGTGCGCTCGACCGCCCGCAGCAGCGACAGCTCCGACTCGGCCCGGAACTCCACCGTCAGGTGCGCCTCCCCGGGCACCACGTTCGGCGCGCCCGGGTACAGCTGCATCGCGCCGACGTTGACCACCATCGACTCGTCGACCTCGTTCGCGGTCTCCCACAGGTGCGCCGCGATCTTCGCCACGGCGCGGCCCGCGTCGGCGCGGACGTTCATCGGCGTCGTCCCGGCGTGGTTGGCCTGCCCCCGGACGACCACCAGGTACCGGTCGATCCCGACGATGCCCTCCACCGCCGCCAGCGTGCTGCGCCGGCTCTCCAGCCGGGGGCCCTGCTCGACGTGGAGCTCGACGAACCCGGTGATCTCGTCGATGTGCCCGGACTCCACCAGCGTGCCGGAGCCGACCAGTCCGCCGTTGGACGTCGGCAGGACGCCCTCCTCGTCCCAGAAGCCGACCGTCTCGACCGCGGCGGCCGCCGGATGGCCGGCCTCGTGCAGGGTGCGCAGCACCTCGACGGCCGCGATGGCGCCGTACGCGCCGTCCAGCCGGCCGCCGACCGGCACCGTGTCGGTGTGCGAGCCGGTCAGCAGCCACGGGCCGCGCGATCCGGGCTGGCGCCCGAACACGTTGCCGACCTCGTCCGTCCAGGCGTGCAGCCCGGCGGCGGTGATCCGGTCGGCCAGCCAGACCCGGGAGGCCAGGTCGGCGGGCGACCCCGCGACCCGGTCCACCCCGCCGTCCTCCCGCCCGCCGAAGGTGGCGAGCATGTCCAGGTCGTCGAGGAGTCGACGCCCGGAGATCTTCGGTGAGTTCACGACACTGGCTCCCATCAGCTCAGCACGTTGCCGTCGCCCGTCCGCAGGCCGCGGGTCCGCCGGTGGTCGATGTGGACGAACGCCCGCTGCAGCCAGCGGTCCCGGCCGTCGTAGCGCGGCACGAAGGCCGACCGGCCGTGCAGGGTCACCCGGTTGTCCACCACCACCAGGTCGCCCGCGCCGAGGACGAGGTCCGTCTGCACGGCCTCGACGGCCCGCCGCAGCCCGGCCAGCGCCGTGGCGGCCCCGGCGTCCAGCGGATGGGTGTTGGCGAAGTCGACGCGGACGTCCGGGTCCTCCTCCGCGCCGCTCAGCACGGCGTGCACCGGGTCCCGGCCGGCCGCGAAGGACGGCGGCGGGGTGGAGCGGAAGCGGGGCTCGGCGAGGACGCGCCGGTGCTCCGGCCCGACCAGCGGCAGGGCCTGGCGGATCGAGGCGACCCGCAGCCCGGCCCGGTCGTCGTGGTCGTTGCGCAGGCACAGCAGCGACACGAAGTCCGGCCGGTGGTCCAGGTGCACGTTCTCCACGTGCATCTGGAGCGGCTGGGAGCCCGCGTTGCTCTGCTCGAACTCCTGGCCGGGGACGGGCACCACGTTCTGCAGCAGCGCCCCCGACTTCTCCTGCCGGAAGGCGACGATCTCGCCGAGCTGCATCACGCACAGCGCCAGCAGGGTGGCCGAGGCGGTCGCGTTGCGCTCGACCGAGCCGGCCTCGACCGGCGTCGGCCCCTCGGGCCTGACCGGCAGTCCGGCGATCCGCAGGCAGCCGTTGGGCCCCGGGTCGCTGCGGAAGCGGCGCAGTTCCTCCAGCACGCGGGCCGGCAGCCGGCAGGAGCGGTCGCGGGCGGCGGCCAGCCACGTCGGGTGGTCCACCAGCCGCGGTGGGACGGCGGAGAGGTGCTCGACGAGCCGCTCGATGTCCGCGCGTTCGGCGCCGTCCAGGACGAGAGCGCCCGGTTCGGCATGGATGTCCAGACTTACAGCCACTGTCTTTCTGCCCTCTCTTGGTCTGCTTGAGCAAGGCGGGCCGGCGGCGGGGCAGTTCCCCCGCCGGCCCGGTGGGCGGCGCGTCAGGCCGCGGAATCGTCTTCGAAGGCGTACGGATGCCACATGGGAGGTGCCCCCACGCGCCCCTGAATCGACCACCCGAGCACCCTTCGAGGACATCCCCTAGGCCCTGTTGCCCAGGTATCCGGTGAGGTGCATGTAGCGGTGGATGCCGTTCATCCACGCGAGGTCGCGGTCGGCGCGGGCCGCCTGCCCGGTGATCCGGGCGACGGCCTCGCCCCCGGCCGCGCCGTTCACCGCGACGGCGAGGCCGCTGCCCGTGCGCAGGTCGAGGGCAGCCATCGCGACCGTGCCCTTGGTCGACCCGGAGTGCCCGAACCAGCGGCCCTGGCGGTCCGTCATCATGCCGAGCCCGTAGTCGAAGTCGGCGTGCCCGGTGAGGGCGGCGCGGGCCAGCGCGGTGCCGAGCACCCCCGGGCCCAGGCCCAGCGCCTCCGCCCGGACCGACAGCAGCAGCCGGGCGAGGTCCGCCGGGGTGGTCCACAGTCCGCCGGCGGCCGCCTCCGGGGTGATCCGCAGACCGCCGTCGAGCGGCCGGCCGTCGGCGTCGTGGCCCAGGGCGACCGGCACCGCGGCGCGGTCCGGCAGGTCCTGGGCGAAGCTGCTGTCCGCGAGCCCGAGCGGCCCGAGGACGAGCCGCCGGGCCAGCTCGGCGAAGGGCTCCCCGGTGAGGTCGGACAGCACCTGCTGCAGCACCGAGAAGTTGGTGGCCGAGTAGCTGGTCAGTCCGGCGAACAGCGGGTCCACCCGCAGCGCAGGCCGCCCGGCGACCGCCGTGCCGTCCAGCACCGCGTCCAGGGCGGGCACCGGTTGCGCGGGGTGGAAGTCGGCGAAGCCGGCGATCGGCAGCCCGGCGCTGTGGCTGAGCAGCTGACGGGCGGTCACCTTCGCGGGCGCGCCGTGCACGTCCCGGATGCGCAGGGCGTGCAGGTACTCCGCGACGTCCGTGTCCAGGTCGAGCCGCCCCTCGGCGGCCAGGGCGAGGGCGACCACCGCCGAGGTGGGCTTGCTCATCGAGCCCACCTGGAAGGGCGTCCGGTCACCGACCGGGTCGGCCGCACCGGCCCGGACGACCCCGTGCTGCCAGGTGTCCACGACCTCCCCGCCGTCGACCACGGCGACGCTCACCCCGGGGATCGCCCGGTCGGCCAGCAGCTCCCGCAGGCCGTCGTCCGGCCGCACCGAGAGCCGGCCCCGGCCCCGCCCGCGGGCCGGCCGCGCCGTCCAGTCCCGGCCGGTCGACGGGCCGTCCGCCGCGGCGGCGTCGAGCGCCGCGGCGAGCTCCGCCACCGTCTGGTGGCTCATCGCCATCCGCGGCGTCAGGTCCAGCCCGGTCAGCTTCGCCTGGGCGACCATCCGGACGACCGTGATCGAGTCGCCGCCGAGCCGGGTGAACTCGTCGTGCACGCCGATCGCGTCGTTGCCGAGCACCTGGGCCCAGATCGCGGTCAGCACCAGCTCCGTCGTGCTGCGCGGCGGCACGAACTCCGCCGCCCGCTCCGCCGCCCCGGCCTCCTCCGGCGCCGGCAGCGCCTTCCGGTCGACCTTGTTCGCCGAACTCAGCGGCAGCTCGTCGAGCCGGACGAAGACCGCCGGCACCATGTACTCGGGCAGCGCCGCGGACAGGTGCGCCCGCAGCGCGGACGGCGCCGGCCGGGCCCCGGGGGCGGCCACCACGTACCCCACCAGCCGCCGGACGCCCGGCACGTCCTCGCGGGCCGCGACCACCGCCTCGGCGACCTCCGGGTGGGTGAGCAGCACCGCCTCGATCTCGCCGAGCTCGACCCGGTAGCCGCGGATCTTGACCTGGTGGTCGATCCGGCCGAGGAACTCCAGCTCGCCGTCGGGGCGGCGGCGCGCCAGGTCGCCCGTCCGGTAGAACCGGGCGCCCGGGGCGGAGGCGTACGGGTCCGGCAGGAAGCGCTCCGCCGTGAGCGCGGCCCGGCCCAGGTAGCCGCGGGCCACGCCGGCGCCGCCGATGTACAGCTCGCCGGCCACCCCGACCGGCACCGGCTGGAGCGCGGCGTCCAGCACGTACATCCGGATGTTGGCGATCGGGTGGCCGATCGGCACCGGCACGGACGGGTCGAAGTCCTCCGGGACGACGTGGACCGAGCAGCCCACCACCGTCTCGGTCGGACCGTACTCGTTGATGATCCGGGCGCCCGGGGCGGTCTTCCGCCAGGCCACCACCGTCTCCGGCTTCACCTCGTCGGCACCCACCACGAAGGTCCGCACCGAGTCGACCGTCCCATCGGGGCCGATCAGCGAGCGCAGCACGTCCAGGTGCGCCGGGGTGATCTTCAGCAGGCTGTAGTCGGCCGTGCCGGCCAACAGCGCGGCGAGCGACTCGGGGCTCTGCTCCGGCGGCAGCACCGTCACGCTGCGCCCGCCGATCAGCGGCAGGAAGAAGTTCGGCACGGACAGGTCGAAGGCGACCGAGCCGAGCATCACCGCGCCGTCGGCGCCGTCCAGCCCGTAGCCGTCGACCGCCCAGAGCAGGTAGTTCACCAGCCCCTCGTGGGTGATCAGCACGCCCTTCGGCCGCCCGGTCGAGCCGGAGGTGTACAGGGTGTACACCAGGTTGGCCGGGGTCAGCTCCCGGCCGGGCGCGGTGGCCGGCGCGGCGGCGATCCGCTGCGCGTCGCCGTCCAGGGACAGCACGGTGCCCGCGTACCCCGCGAAGCGCCCCCGCAGCGAGTCCCGGGTGACCAGCACCCCTGCCGCGGTGTCGTCGAGGATGAAGCCGGAGCGGTCCGCGGGGTGGGCGGGGTCGATCGGCACGTAGGCGCCGCCCGCCTTGCTCACGGCCAGCAGGGCCGTGAGGATCTCGGTGCCGTCGCGCAGGCAGACGGCGACGAAGCGCTCCGGGCCGACGCCGAGCTCCACCAGGACGTGCGCCAGGCGGTCGACCCGCTCGTCGAGCTCCCGGAAGGAGAGCGTGGAGCCGTCCGTGTCCACCACCGCGACCGCGTCCGGGGTGCGGCGGACCTGCGCCTCGAAGAGGTCGGGCAGCGTGGTCGCCGGGTGGGCGGCGTCCGTCCGGTTCGGCGCCAGCAGCACCAGCTCGCGCTCGCCCTCCGGCAGGTGCGCGGCCGTCGCGTCCCCCTCCGGGTCGGCGACCATCGCCTCCAGCACCGCGCGGTACATCGCGCCCAGGCGCTCCCGGTTCTCCGTGGAGACGTCCTGCGGACGGCTGATCAGCGCCAGCAGCCCGGGGTGCGAGGTCACCGACAGGCCGAACTCGTTCGGGCTGTCGTCGATGCTGGTCTCGACGTCGATGAGCTCGGTGTCGAGGACGTGGAAGTCGAGGTAGTTGAAGTACACGTCGGCGAGCCGCTGGCCGCCGGCGAACTCCCGCTGCATCTGGCCGAGCGGGAACCGGCGGTGCGGCCAGAGGCCGATCTCCGTCTCGAAGACCTGCCGGACCAGCTCCGTCCAGGTGCGCGCACCCCGCCGGAACGGGAACGGCACCGTGTTGATGTACAGGCCGTACACCCGGTCGGCGCCGGCCACCTCGGGCCGGGTGTCGCACACCAGGCCGCAGGAGAAGGCCTCCTCGCCGGTGAGCATGCTCATCACCTTCAGGTGCGCGGCGTGCATCACGCTCTTCAGCGGCACGTCGGCGCGGGCCGCCAGCGCCCGCAGCCCCTCCTGCAGGTCCGCGAATCGGACGTAGGTCTGCTGGATCGAACCCGGCGGCTCGGTGGTCGAACCCCAGGCACCGGGCAGCGTGAACTTCGGGTGCGCGGCCACCGACGCCCGCCAGTGCTCGCGGGACGCCTCCGAGGCGAGCGCCGTGCGCTCCAGCGCCACGAAGTCCGCGAAGCGCACCTCGGGCAGCGGCTGCGGCTCGGGCGCCGAGCCCGCCGCCAGCTCCCGGTAGCGGTCCAGGACCTCCATGATCATCGAGCTGAAGCTCCAGCCCTCCAGGATCGGGTGGAACTCGGTGAAGGTCAGCCACCAGCCACCCCGGTGGCTGCGGGTGAAGAACCGCAGCAGCGGCGGCCGGTCCAGCTCGAACGGCCGGTCGCGCTCCCGGGCCATCAGCGCCCGCAGCTCCGCCTCCTGCTCCTGCGGGGAGAGACCGGAGACGTCGACGCTGTCCACCGCGATCCGGGCGTCCGGGTGCACCAGCTGGATCGGCTCGGAGTAGCCGTCGAGGTCGATCGAGGTGCGCAGGATCTCGTGCCGGTCCACCACGTGGTCCACCGCCGCCTGGAACGCCGCGGCGGAGAAGGGCCTCGGGTCGCGGATCCGGAACGAGGTGACGTTGTGGTAGTTGCCCTCGCCGCCCGCCGCGTGCATCTCGAACAGCATGCCCAACTGGACCTGGCTGAGCGGGTACGCGTCGCGGACGCCCTCCGGCACGCGCCGGCGGTCCGCCTCGGACAGCAGCTCGAACGGGGCCACCAGCGGGGCGTCCAGCCGCCCGCGGCTGCGCCCGCCGAGCGCGGCGGCGAGCCGGGCGACCGTGCGGTGCCGGAACACGTCCCGGACGGCGACGTCGAAGCCGGCCGCCCGCAGCGCGCCGACCAGGGCCACCGCGCGGATGGAGTCGCCACCCAGCTCGAAGAAGCTGTCGTGCGCGCCCACCGCCTCCGTCCTGAGGACCGTCCGCAGGTGCTCCGCGAGTTCGGCCTCGACGCCCGGCCGCGGTGCGGTGAACTCCGTGGTCAGCCGGGACCGGCGGCCCGGCGCGGGCAGCGCACGGTGGTCGGTCTTGCCGTTGCTGGTGAGCGGGATCTCCGCCAGGTGGACGACGGCGGAGGGGACCATCCAGGCGGGCAGCCGCTCGGCGAGGAAGGCCGTCAGGTCGGCGCCGCGGTCGTCGGCCACCACGTAGGCGACCAGTTCGGTGCCGGACGGGCCGTCCGTCCGGCCGACGACCACCGAGGCCCGGACGGCCGGGTGTTCGTCGAGGACGTTCTGCACCTCGCCGGGCTCGACCCGGTATCCGCGGATCTTGACCTGGGTGTCGCACCGGCCGACGAACTCCATCTCCCCGCCGGGCAGCATCCGGGCGAGGTCGCCCGTCCGGTAGAGCCGCCCGCCCGGCACGGCCGAGAACGGGTCCGGGACGAACTTCTCGGCGGTCTGCCCGGGCCGGCCGCGGTAGCCGCGGGCCACCCCGGTGCCGCCCACGTACACCTCGCCGACCACGCCCGTCGCCACCGGCCGCAGGCCCCCGTCCAGCACGTAGGCGGTGGTGTTGGGGATCGGGGCGCCGAGCGGGACGAGCTCGGTGGTGATCGGGCCGGTCACCTCCTGGCAGGAGTTGCCGACGGTGATCTCGGTCGGGCCGTACTCGGAGGCCAGGCGCGCGCCGTCGACCCGCCAGCGGTCCACCAGGGCACTGGTGAAGCTGTCGCCCGCCGCGATCACCGTCGCCGCCACCGAACGGCGCTGCCCGGCGTCCAACTGGCCCGCCAGCACCTCCAGATGGCCGGGGGCCAGCTTGAGGAAGCTCAGCGGGCCGGCCGCCAGCAGCAGCCGGCCGAGGTCGGCGAGGTCGAAGTCCGCGGGGAGCAGGGTGACCGGGCGGCCGAGCATCAGCGCCGTCCACAGGTTCGGCACCACCAGGTCGAAGGCGACCGAGGAGAACAGCGCCGTGCCGCCCGGTGCCTGCGCGTACGCCTCGGCGCTCCACAACAGGTAGTTGGCGAGGCCGCGGTGGGTGGTCTCGACGCCCTTGGGGCGTCCGGTCGTCCCGGAGGTGTAGATGACGTAGGCCAGGCTGTCCGGGTCGACCACCACGCCCGGGTCGGTGGCCGGGAGGCCGTCCAGGCGCACGGCGTCCACCAGGACGGCCGTCCGGCCCTCGGCGGCCGGCAGCGCACCGGCCCGCGCCGTACCGGTGAGGACCAGCGCCACCCCGGCGTCGGCGAGCACGTGCGCCGTCCGCTCCGCCGGGTGCGCGGGATCGACCGGCACGTACGCGGCACCGGACTTCAGCACCGCGAGCAGCGCGACCACCAGGTCCGGGCCGCGGTCGAGGTGGACGCCGACCGTGGTCTCCGGGCCCGCGCCGAGCGCGATCAGGTGCCGGGCGAGCCGGTTGGCCCGCGCGTCGAGCTCGCCGAAGGTCAGCCGGCTCCCGTCGGCGGCGACGACGGCGACCGCGGCCGGGTCCTGCGCCGCGACCAGCGTGTGCACCGCCGCCGGACCGCGCTCCTGCGCGTTGTCGTTCGGGGCGGTGACGAACCGGTGCAGCTCGTCCGCGGTGAGGTACTCCAGGGCCGCGACCGGGGTGTCCGGTGCCTGTACCGCACTCGCCAGCAGCCGCAGGAAGTGTGCGGCGATCCTCTCCGCGGTGGCCGCGTCGAACAGCTCGGCCGAGTACTCCAGCACGGCGTCCAGCGGGCCGGCCGGGGCGTCGACGACCTGCAGGTTGAGGTCGAACTTCGCGGTGGTCCAGGCGGTTTCGACCGCCTCCGCCCGCACCCCGGGCAGCTCGGGGCCGCTCGCGCCGGTGTTCTGGTAGCCGAACATGACCTGCACCAGCGGAGTGCGGGACAGGTCCCGCTCCGGGTCCAGCTCGTTCACCAGCCACTCGAAGGGCAGCTCCTGGTGGTCGAAGGCGTCGAGGACGGCGAGCCGGTTGTCCTGCAGCAGCTCCGCGAAGCCCTGCTGCCCGGACCACCGCGCCCGCATCACCACGGTGTTGACGAAGAAACCGATCAGGTCCTGCAGTTCGGGCCGCTGCCGGTTGCCGACCGGCACGCCGACCGCGACGTCGCTGCGCCCGGTGTACCGGCCCAGCAGGGCCTGGAAGGCGGTCAGCAGCACGGCGAACGGGGTGGTGCCGTGCTCCAGGGCGAGCGCGCGGACGCCGTCGGCGGTGTCCGCGGGGACGGCGAACCGGCAGGCCCCGCCGGCGGGGCCGCGCACCTCCGGCCGGGGCCGGTCCGCGGGCAGCTCCAGCGGGACGACCCCGGCCAGCCGCTCCGTCCAGTACGCGGTGGCGGCGGCCGCCCGGCCCTCGTCGAAGCGCCGCCGCTGCCAGGCGGCGTACTCGGCGTACTGCACCGGCAGTTCGGGCAGCGCGGCGGCGCCCGCCCCGGTCTCCTCGCGGTAGCACGCGCTCAGCTCCGACCAGAACACCGGCTCCGACCAGCCGTCGAAGGCGATGTGGTGGAACACCGCGACCAGCAGGTGCCGGTCGGCGGCCGTGCGCAGCAGGTGGATGCGGGCGGCGGCGCCCCCGGAGAGCGGCAGCGGCCGGGCGGCGAGCCGTTCGGCCAGCTCCTGCGCCGCCCGCTCCGGGTCCTCGGCGGCGGCCAGGTCGGTCAGTTCGAGCCGCGGGCCGTCGGGGGCGATCCACTGGACGGGCTCGTCCCCGGTCGCCCGGTAGCGCGTCCGCAGCACCAGGTGCCGCTCCACGAGCCGGTCCCAGGCGCGACCCAGGGCCGCCGCGTCGAGCGGGCCCGTCAGCCGCAGCACGATCGGCACCAGGTTGTCGGTGGCGCTCTCGTCGTACCGGTCCAGGAACCAGAGCCGGCGCTGGCCGAAGGAGAGCGGCAGCTCGGCCGAGAGGTCGAGGCGGGGGACGGCCGCGCGGGAGCGCCGGGCACCCGCCAGCCGTTGCCGCAGCAGCGACTGCCGCCGGTCGTCGATCTCAGTGCTCATCTCGGTCCTCTTCGTCCGATGGGGTCAACCGGGTCAGTTCGGCGTCGGACATCTCGGCGATGTCCGCCCTGATCCGCTCCTCGACGAGCCGGGCGAGGCCGGCGACGGTGGGGTGCTCGAACACGCTGCGCAGCGGCAGCCGGACCCCGTAGTCGGCCTCGACCGCGGCGACGAGCCGGGAGGCGAGCACGGAGTCGCCGCCGAGCTGGAAGAACGTCCGGTGCAGCTCGGGCAGCACGTCGTAGCCCAGCAGGTCGCTCCAGAGCCCGGCCAGGCCCTCCGCCAGCTCGCCCAGCGGGCCGGTGTCCGGCTGCGCCGCCTCCTCGGGCGGGGCCGGCAGCGCGGCGTGGTCGACCTTGCCGTTGGCGTTCAGCGGGATCCGGTCGAGCAGCACCAGCGCGGCGGGCACCATCGGTGCGGGCAGCCGCAGCGCGCAGTGCTCCAGCAGCTCGGCCGGGACGGGCTCGTGGCCGTCCGCCGGGACGACCCAGGCGACCAGCCGGCCGGTGGCGCCCTTGGTGTCGACCCGCACCAGCGCGTCGGCGACCTCGGGGCGCTCGGTCAGCACGGCGGTGATCTCGCCCGGTTCGATCCGGTGGCCGCGCAGCTTGATCTGCTCGTCCAGGCGCCCCAGGAACTCGACGTTCCCGTCGGGGAGCAGCCGGGCCCGGTCGCCCGTCCGGTACAGTCGCCGGCCGGGTTCGGCGGAGAACGGGTCGGGCACGAAGACCGCCGCGGTCAGCCCCGGGCGGTTGCGGTAGCCGCGGGCCACGCCGGTGCCGCCGATGTGGAGTTCGCCGGGCACGCCGACCGGGCACGGGTTCCCGTGGCCGTCGAGCACCCACATGGTGGTGTTGGGGACGGGGGTGCCGATGGGCAGCACCTCGAGGTGGCCGCCACCGGTGATCCGGTAGGTGGAGTTCGCCACCGAGATCTCGGTCGGGCCGTACTCGTTGAGCAGGCGCGGTCCGTGGGGCCCGGCCTTGGCGAGCCACCGCTCCAGCACCGGCACCGGGAAGGAGTCGGCGCCGACGGCGAGCACGCCCGCCAGGCCCGCGGCCTGCTCGGGGGTGAGCTGGGCGCTCAGCAGGTCGAGGTGACCGGGCGTCAGTTTGACGAAGGAGTACGGCGCGCCCGCGGCCAGCAGCCGGCCCAGCTCGGACGGGTCGAAGTGCGGCGGCAGCAGCCGGACGGGCTCGCCGGTGACCAGGGCGGTGTAGAGGTCGGGCACCACCATGTCGTAGGCGGTCGACGAGAACAGCGGGGTGCCGCCGGGGCGGGAGCCCGCGTAGTCCTCGACCGTCCACATCAGGTAGTTGAGCAGGCCGCGGTGGTCGACCATGACGCCCTTGGGGCGGCCGGTCGAGCCGGAGGTGTAGATCACGTAGGCGAGCGCGTCCAGGTCGGCCGGGGCGGCCTCGAAGGGCGGCTGCGCGGCGAGCGCGTCCCGCTCCCCGGGATCGTCGAGCAGCAGCGGCACGGCGGGCCGCAGCACGCCGGCCCGGGCGCGGTCGGTGATCACGCAGCGGGCGCCGGAGTCGTCCAGCATGTACCGCAGCCGCTCGGCCGGGAAGTCCGGGTCCAGCGGTACGTACGCCGCGCCGGCCTTCCACACCGCGAGGAAGGACACCACCAGGTCGGTGCCGCGGTCGAGGCAGACGCCGACGACCGACTCCGGTCCGACGCCGAGGCCGCGCAGCCGCGAGGCGAGCCGGTCGCTGCGGTCGGCCAGCTCGGCGTAGTCCAGCCCGCCCGCGTCCGAGAGCAGCGCGGGAGCGTCCGGGGTCTTCGCGGCCTGGACGGCGAACAGCTCGTGCACGGCGAGCTCCGGGCGGGCCGCGTCGGCCCCGCGCCCCGCCGCCAGGACCGCCCGGTGCTCCTCCGGCGGCAGCAGCGGCAGCTCGTGCAGCCGGGCCTGCGGGTCGGCCGCGACGCCCGCCAGCAGCTGCCGGAAGTGTCCGGCCAGCCGGCGCACGGTCTTTGCGTCGAAGAGCGCGGTCGAGTACTCCAGCACGGCCAGGCAGGAGCGGTCGGGCTGGATCTGCACGACCAGGTTCAGGTCGGCCTTCGAGCCCGTCCAGGCGTCGAGCAGCATCCCGGTGTCGGTCCTGCCGCCGTCGACCGAGGTGACCCCGTCGTCGTGCAGGTCGAAGAGCACCTGGGCCAGCAGGTTGCGGGACTGGTCCCGCTCCGGGGCCAGTTCGCGCACCAGGTGGGCGAACGGCACCTCCTGCGCCTCCTGGGCCTGTGAGACCGTCCGCCGCACCCGCTCCAGCAGCTCGGTGAAGGCCGGGTCACCGGTGGCGTCGCAGCGCATCACCACGGTGTTGAGGAAGCAGCCGAGCACCCCGGCGACCTCCTCGCGCAGCCGGCCGGCCAGCGGGGTGCCGATCGGGACGTCGCCCTGCCCGCAGTACCGGGCCAGCAGGGCGGCGTACGCGGCCAGCAGGGTCGCGTACGGGGTCGCCCCCCGCTGCCAGCCCGCCTCCAGCACCGGGCGCATGACGGCGGCGGGGATCTCGAACTCGAACGCGGCGCCGCGGGTGTCCCGGATCGGCGGCCGGGGCCGGTCGGTCGGCAGGTCGAGCGTCGGCAGGCCGGCCAGCTGGCGGCGCCAGTAGGCGAGCTGCTCGTCGAGCGCGCCGCCCTCGACCCGCTCGCGCTGCCACACCGCGAAGTCCGCGTACTGCACGGACATGTCCGGCAGCAGGGGCTCACGGCGGTCCTTGCGGGCCGAGATCAGCTCGTCCAGCTCGCGGCGGAGCACGACCATCGACCAGCCGTCGGAGGCGATGTGGTGGAAGGTCAGCAGCAGCGCGTCGGTGCCGTCCGACACCCGGGCCAGCATGGCCCGCCAGACCGGCCCCTCGGCGAGGTCGAACCCGGCGGCCGTCTCGCGGCGCACCGCCTCCGGCAGCTGTGCCTCGGTCACCTCGACCACGGACGGCCGGACCGGCCGGTCCTTGTCGACGATCTGGCAGAGGCTGCCGTTGACCGACGCGTAGCGGGTGCGCAGGATCTCGTGCCGGGCGGCGAGGTCGCGCAGCGCGCCCTCGACGACCACGGTCGGAATGCCGTTCTCCGGCAGCCGGATCATGATCGGCATGGTGTACTCGCCGCTGCCCGGGTTCATCCGGTCCAGCACCCACAGGTCCTGCTGGGCGTACGACAGCGGCAGCGGCCCCTCCCGTGGCACCGGCTCGACCGCCGACACCGGTGAGGCCTGCGCCCGGGCGCCGGCGATCAGCAGGCTCTGCCCGGCCGGGGTCGGCGCGCCGAACAGCTCGCGCACCTGCAGCGGCAGCCCGGAGAGCTTGCGCAGCCGCATCGCCACCCGGAGCAGCAGCAGCGAGTAGCCGCCGAGCTGGAAGAAGTCGTCGTCCAGGCCGATCCGCCCGACGCCGAGGACCTCCTGCCAGACCTCGGTGACCTGGACCTCCTCGGGCGTCCGCGGCGCCCGGTACGGCGCCCGGCGGGGGTCGGCGTCGACGGTGAGCGCCGTCCGGTCGACCTTGCCGTTCGCGGTCAGCGGCAGCTCGTCGACCGGCTGGAAGACCGACGGCAGGTGCGAGTCGGGCAGGTGCGCGCGCAGGTGGCCGCGCAGCTCCTCGTGGCCGGCGGAGCCCTTCACGAACGCCACCAGCTGCTGCCCGCCCACCCGGTCGGGCGCCACCGTGACGGCCGCCGCCTCCACCAGGGGGTGCGCGGTCAGCAGCGCCTCGATGCCCTCGGGCTCGATCCGCACCCCGCTGAGCTTGATCTGGTTGTCGATCCGCCCGGCGAACTCCAGCTCGCCGCGCAGGTTCGTCCGCGCCCGGTCGCCCGTCCGGTACAGCCGGGCACCGGGCGGGCCGTCCGGATCCGGCCGGAACCGGTCCGCGGTCAGGCCCGGCGCCCCGAGGTAACCGCGGCCCACGCACACCCCGCCGAGGTGGATCTCGCCGCTCTCCGCGCGGTGGCCGTCCTCGTCGAGCAGGACGATCCGGACGTTGTCGATCGGTCCGCCCAGCGGCACCCCGCCCGGGCCCTGCGCCGGGTCGTACGGGTGGTCGGTGACGCCGATCGCGCACTCCGCAGGCCCGTACACGTTCCGCACCCGGACACCCAGCACGGACAGCGCGCGGGCGCACAGGTCACCCGTCAGCATCTCGCCCGCCGAGGTGAGCCAGCGCAGGCCGCCGACCCCGGCGGCCTCCGGCTGCTCCAGCAGCACCTGCAGCACCGAGGGGACGAGCTCCAGCGCGGTGATCCGCTCCTCGCGCAGCAGGGCGAGCAGCGCCACCGGGTCCCGCTCCAGACCGTCCGGGGCGAGCACCAGGGTCGCGCCGCAGACCAGCGGCAGGAAGACCTGGAAGACCACCGGGTCGAAGCCGAGACCGGTCGCCGACAGCAGCCGGTCACCGGGGCCGACGCCGTGCCGGCGGACCGCGTCCGCCAGCCGGTTCGCCAGGCCCGCCTGGGTGTTGACCACCCCCTTGGGCGCACCCGTCGACCCCGAGGTGAAGGCGACGTACGCCGCGTTGTCGGGGTACAGCTCCGCGGGCGCCGCGACGGGCCCGTCGGCCACCGGCCCCTCGTCCGGCCGCACCCGCGACCACGGACCGGGGACCGGCTCCTCGCAGACCAGCGCGAGGGCACGGGCCGTGCCGAGCATCCCCGCCCGGCGCTCCGCCGGGTGCTCCGGGTCGAGCAGCAGGAAGGCGCCGCCGGCGGTGGCCACGGCCAGCATGGCCACCACCAGCCGGACGGACCGCGGCAGTTGGATGCCGACCATCGCCTCCGGGCCCACCCCGAGTTCACCGAGCCGCGCTGCCAGGGCCCGCACCCTCTCGCCGGTCTCGCGGTAGCTCAGGGCCTCGGCCCCGTCGCTGACGGCCACGGCGTCCGGCGTCAGGGCGACCTGACGCCAGAACAGTTCGGGCAGCAGCAGCTCCGCGGTGTGCGGGACGCCCGGCACGGCGGCACGGACGGTCATGAGCCGACTTCCTGCGCCATGCGCAGACGGAGGCTCAGCGGACGCATGTCCGTCCAGATCTCCTCGATGTGCGCGAGGCACGCCTCCCGGGTGCCGCTGACGCCCTCGGCCGTCCAGCCCGCGGGCAGGTCACGGCCGACCGGCCAGATGGAGTACTGGAGCTCGTGGTTGACCACGACCTGGTGGAGTGCGGAATTCGACTCGGACACTTCTGCTCCTACTGTCGGACGGCGGGAACGCCTTGGGCGAGCAAATCGAGGTCGAGGGTCATGCAGCGGATGCCGCCGCCGCCCTTGGTGAACTGGTCGATCGGGGTCACGACCGGCTCGAAGCCCCAGGCCTCGAGCCGGCGGCCGATCCGCGCGGGGCACGCGGACATCACGACCGAGGTGTCGATGACCACCGAGTTCACGCAGAAGGTCAGCGCCTCCTGCTCGGTCACCACCAGCGGTTCGGGGACGAGGTCCAGCAGCCGGCGGCGGCTCTCCCCGTCCCACGCCCCCGGGAACACCAGCGCCCGCCGGTCGTCCAGCGGACAGACCGACATGTCCAGGTGGTAGAACCGGGGGTCCACCAGGCGCACCGGCACCACCTCGCGGCCGAAGGCCGCGGCGAGACCGGCGTGCGCCTGCGCCGTGCTGCGCATGCCGTGCCCGGCGAGCAGCCGCTCCCCGAACGCCAGCACGTCACCGCCCTCCAGCCGGGCGGCCGCGTCCCAGCCGGCGGTGCGGATCTCCTGCCAGCCGTTGCCGGTCAGCCACTCGGCGGCCAACCGCGCCTCGCCGCCCCGCTCGGGCCGGCTGAACCGCGACCGCAGGAACCGGCCGCCGCTGACCACGGCGGTGTCGGTCGGGAAGACCATGTCGGGCCAGTCGGGGTCGGACGGCGCGGTGTGCACCACCCCGCCCGCCTTCCGCAGCGCCGCGCCGAGCGCCTCCCACTCCGCCCTGGCGAGCTCGGGGCTCGGCTGCGAACCGGTGGCCATCCACGGGTTGATCTCGAACTCGATCCGGAAGTGCTCCGGATCGCGCAGCAGGAACGGCCGCGCCACCGCCTGCGGGATCATGCCACCACCCGCGAGCGCGCACTGCTCCGCAACTCCCGCGACTTGCGCAGGTCCCGGGCGACGACGACCTTCTTCAGCCAGCGGTCCGTCCCGTCGTACCGCGCCTCGAACGGCCGCCGGCCGTGCACCGCCCGGTAGTTGTCGACGAACGCGACCTCGCCCGGGTCGAGCACCAGGTCCTCCAGGTCCGCCTCCAGCGCGGCCACCACGCACTTCAGCGCCTGCGTCGCGTCCGGGTCCCCGGGGACGGCGTCCATGAAGTACGGGTCGATCCGCAGGTACGGCTCGGTGCGGCTGCCGAACAGCACCGGCACCGGGCTGGTGCGCGCCGCGATGTCGTGCACGCTGCTGCCCGCCGGGCCGGTGCGCAGGTGCTCGGTGTCCGGCCGGATCAGGAACCGCGGCTGCTGCAGCACCTCCGTCACCTCGGCCGGCAGCACGAGGTTCCCGACGCCGGCGAAGGTGGTCGCCACCCCCGTCGGGTTCCGCAGTGCCATCAGCCCGAGGTAGTCGCAGCGGAACGGGTGGAAGCCGTCCTCGGTGTGCCACTCCAGCAGGTCGGAACTGCCGTGCCCGCTCTGCGCCGTCTCCTCACCGCGGACGGGCAGCACGTCGTGGATGATCCGGCCGGACTGCAGCGTCGACCACCCGAACGGCTCGCCGAGCAGCGCCGCGAGCAGCACGAAGAAGACCTCCTCCCGCACGGTCGAGGACGGCTGCGGCTGCTGCGACCAGTGCGGGGGAGTCGGGCCGATCGCTTCGTCGTCCACCGGCAGCCCGCTGACCACCACGCCGGCGGTGGTCTCGTGCAGCTCGAACGACCGCAGGAAGTCCACCAGGCCGTCCGGGAGCCCGGTCGCCAGGCTCGCCGCGTGGAACAGGAAGTCCGTGTCGGAGGCGGTGGCGAACTGCTTCCGCACCCGGGCCACCAGGCGCTCGATCCGCTCCAGTTCGCCGCCGTCGACCCGGTAGACACCCACGTCCCGGGGAAATTTCTTGGAGTTCATCAGTGCCCGCTTTCTCGGCGGGCGGACCGGCTGGTCCGCCATTCGTTCTGCGGTACCAAACTCGCCGAGCCGGACCGGCGGAACCATCCGCCCCGGGAGTGGAATCGGCCCCGGCATCCGCCGCGCGGCGGATGCCGGCGGCCCCGGCGCACCGCCGCCTCCCCCGCACGGCGGAGAGCGCCCCGGAAAGCCGACGCCCGGCCGGTACACCCGCACCGCGAACACCCCGGACGATGACGGCAGCCCGCCCGAACCCGGAGAGGAACCCCGCATGAGGACAGAGGATCTGCTGCCGTTCTGGGAGAACGACCTCCCCGGTCTCCCGGTCTTCTGCCTGCCGCACGCAGGGGCCGGCGCGGGTGCCTTCCGCACCCTGGTCCGCGACCTGCGCCCGGCCGTCAACCTCCAGCCGGTGCAACTGCCGGGCCGCGAGAACCTCGTCGCGCTGCCCCTGGTCGACAACGCCCGGCAGCTCGTCGACTGGCTCGGCCCGCGCCTGCTGCCCCGGCTCGACCGGCCCTTCGTCCTGGCCGGCCACAGCATGGGCTCCCTGATCGCCGCCGAGCTGACCGCCTGGCTGGAGCGCAACGGCGGGCCCGCGCCCGAGCTGCTCGTCGTCTCCGCCTACGCGGGCGACTTCCGGCACAACCGGATGGCCGCCCGCGACCGGACCGACCAGGAACTGGCCGAGGTCCTCACCGAGTTGGGCGGCACCGCGCCGGAGGTCCTGCAGAACGAGGAGATGCTCTCCTTCATCCTGGAGACCATCCGCAACGACCTCCGGCTCGTCCGCGGCTACCGGCCCGCCTACGACACGGTGAACGTCCCGATCCTCGCCCTCGGTGGCACCGACGACCCCGACGCGGACGAGGAGGCACTCACCACCTGGCGAGGCCGCACCACCGCCGGCAGCCGGGTCGAGATGCTCCCCGGCGGCCACTTCGCCGTCTTCGAGAACCCCGGCACCGTCGCCGCCCTGATCGCGGAACGCCCGGGGACACCCGAGCAGACCCTCCTCGACGTGCTGCGCCACCACCTCGGCGACGACGGCATCACCCCGGACGACGACTTCTACGCCGCCGGCGGCGACTCGCTGATCGCCCTCGCCGTCGTCGGCGACCTCAAGGAACGCGGCCTCGACCTCCCCCTGCGCGGCCTCCTCACCGCCTCCACCGTCGCCGAACTCGTCCCGCTCCTCACCCCGGCCGCCGCACCCGGACCCACCCACCGGCCGTTCGACGGACTCGGCCCCGCCGACCGCGCCCTGCTGCCCGCCGGCCTGCAGGACGCCTACCCCGCCTCCACCCTCCAGGTCGGGCTGATCTACCTCTGCGAACTCGCCGGCGACCCGAGCCTCTACAACGACCTCGTCGGCCTGCGCGTCAACGCGCCCTTCGACGAGGAGAAGTTCCGCGCCGCGCTCGGCGCGCTCACCCGGCGCCACCCGCTGCTGCGCAGCTCCTTCGACCTCGCCACCTACTCCACCGCCGTGCAGCTCGTCCACCCCGAGGTCACCGTCCCGGTGGAGATCGAGACCGGCGACGGCGAGGCGCTCGTCCGGGCCTTCCGCGAACGCCACCTCGCCACCGGCATCGACTGCGGCACGCCCCCCGCCTTCCGCATCCACATCGCCCGCGAACCCGAGGCATTCCGGCTCACCCTGGCCATCCACCACGCCGTCATCGACGGCTGGAGCATGGCCCAGCTGATGGTCGAACTGCTCACCTGCTACGACGCCGAACTGGCCGGCCGCACCCCGCAGCTGCCCGCCGTGCCGGCGGACGGCCACCGGCAGTTCGTCGCCCTGGAGGCGGCCGCCGCGCAGTCCGCACCGTTCTGGCAGGCCGAGGCCGACGTGCCGCCGCTGCTCCTGCCCGACCGCCCCGACGGCGCCGTCCCCGACCCGGTCGCGACCCGCCACCTCCCGCTCGACCCGGCGGACGTCGCCCGTCTGGAGGCCGCCGCCGAACACGCCGGCGTCCCGCTGAAGAGCCTGCTGCTCTCCCTGCACCTGCGGGCCCTCGCCCTCGCCACCGGCCGCGACCGCGACCTGGTGACCGGCCTGGTGGCCAACGGCAGGCCCGAGGTACCCGGATCCGCCGCACTGATCGGGCTCTTCCTCAACACCGTCCCGCTGCGGCTGCAGTCCGTCGAGGGCGACTGGGCCGAACTCGCCGGGCGGACCTGGGAGGCCGAACAGCGCCTGCTCGCCCACCGGCGCCACCCGCTCTCGGCGATCGAGCAGGGCCTCGGCCGGCCCGCCTTCGACGTCTCCTTCAACTTCACCCACTTCCACCCGTACCGGCAGGTGGACGACCTGCGGTTCAAGGCCGACGAGTGGTGGTCCTACGACAAGGCCAGCTTCCCGCTCGGCGTCGACGCGATGATCGACGCACCCGACCTGGGCAGCGGGGTGCTGGTCGCCCACGACCCCGCGCTCGTCCCCGGCGCCCTGGTCGACCGGTACGTCGACGCCCTCGGCGCCGCGCTCGCCACCGTCGCGGCGCCCGACCGGCCCAGGGAGGCCCGATGACCGTCCTGACCCGGCACACCGGCAGCGACCCCCGGCAGGAGCCCGCCCCCGAGGTCGACCTCGACGTGGTGGACCTCTTCGACCCCGGACTGCACGCCGACGGCGACCCGCACCGGATCTGGGCGCACCTGCGCCGGGCCGCACCGCTGCACCGCCGGACCCTGCCCGACGGCCGGAGCTTCGCCTCGGTCACCCGCTACCACGACGTGCGCCGGGTCCTCAGCGACTCCCGCGCGTTCACCTCGGAGCGCGGCAGCCTGCTCGACCAGCTCGGCCACGGCGACGAGGCCGCCGGCCAGATGATGGTCTCCACCGACCCGCCCGACCACGCCGCACTGCGCCGCCCGCTCCAGCACGCCCTGCAGCGCAACGCCCTGGAGGCCGCCCGGCCCCGCATCCGGGCCGCCGCCCGCGCCGTCCTCGCCCCGGCCGCCGACGGCCGGCCCTTCGACCTGGTCACCGCCGCCCTGGACTTCCCGATGACGTTCACCGGGGCGCTCATGGGCATCCCGGAGCAGGACTGGCCCGACCTCGTCCGGTGGACCTCGATGGCCGCGTCCCCCGAGGACCCCGGCTTCAAGATCCGAAACCGGCACGCCACCCTGGCCATCGCCCACCACGAACTCTTCTCCTACTTCACCGAGCAGACCGCCGCCCGGCCGGACGGCAGCGGCGACCTGCTCGACCTGCTGGCCGGACTCGGCAGCCGGGCGAAGACCGTCTACAACTGCTACAGCCTGCTGCTCGGCGCCAACGCCACCACCCCGCACGCCTTCACCGGCACCGTCCTCGCCCTGCTGGAGCACCCCGACCAGCTCGCCGAGGCCCGCCGGCACCCCGAACTCGTCCCCTCGCTGGTCGAGGAGGGCCTGCGCTGGACCTCCCCCGCCAGCAGCTTCCTGCGGCACGCCGTCGAGGACGTGGAACTGGAGGGCGGGGTGCTGCGCAAGGGCGAGGCGGTCGCCGCCTGGGTCGGCTCGGCCAACCGCGACGAGACCGTCTTCCAGGACGCCGCCCGCTTCGACCTGCGGCGCACCGGCAACCGCCACATCACCTTCGGGGCCGGCGCCCACTACTGCCTGGGCGCGATCCTGGCGAGGATCGCCCTGAACGAGCTGTTCACCGAACTCCTCGGCCGGCTGGAACACCTCGAACCGGCCGGCCCCGTCCGGCGCCTGCGGTCCAACTTCATCGCCGGCCTGGGCAGCATGCCGGTCGCCATGACGCTGCGCCCGACGGGTCCGCAGGGGTGAGCGGCCCCGTCCCATCGGTTGTTCCGAAAGGATGTTGACACCGCGTCGACAGACTGGTTTCGCCCACGGATGAAGCATGCGAGCATTACCCGCGGCTCGTATCGCCACCCACGGTCGCCGTCCGCTCACGAGGCAGGGCAGCCGATCGGGCCCACCGGACGGAATCCACCAGAAAAGGAACCAGATGGGGCTGCAGCCGCACGATGCGGACGACGACGTCCACTTCGCACTCCTCGGGCCGTTCGCGGTCACGCGCGGCGGCACCTCGGTACCCCTCCAGGCCAGGCGGAGCCGGCTCCTGCTCGCCGCCCTGGCCTGCCGGCCGCGGGAGATCGTCAGCGTCGAGCACCTCAGCGAGGTGGTCTGGGCCGAGGACCCGCCGACCACCGTCCGCACCCAGATCCAGATCTGCATCTCCACCCTGCGCAAGACCCTCGGCGTCGTCGGGATGAGCGAGGCCCTCGTCACCCACCCCGTGGGCTACGCCCTGATGCTGGCCCCGGGCCGCCGGGACGTCGACCGCTTCACCGAACTCGTCCGCGGCGCGCGCTCCGCCAGCGACGCCGGGGACCTCGAGACCTCGGTGCGCACCTACCGCGAGGCGCTCGCCCTGTGGCGCGGGCCCGCGCTCGGCGGCGTGGACAGCGACGTCCTGCAGCGCCGGGCGGTCGCCCTCGACGAGGAACGGCTCACCGTCCTGGAGGAGTACTTCGACCTGGAACTGCTGCGCGGCCGCGACCGGGGACTGATCCAGGAACTCGCCGACCGGATCGCCGAACACCCGCTGCGCGAGAAGCTCCGCGGCCAGCTGATGCTCGCCCTGCACCGCGCCGGACGGCGCTCCGACGCCCTCCAGATCTACCGCGAGGGCCGCCGGCTGCTGGTGCGGGAACTCGGCATCGAACCCTCCGACGAACTGCGCCGCCTCGAACAGGAGATACTCCGCGACGCACCCGAGCTGAACCCCGGCTACGGCAAGCCCGAAGGACCCGCCGCCCCGCGCCAACTCCCCAGGCAGTCACGCTACTTCATCGGCCGCGAGGAGACCGTCCGCCGGCTGACCGCGGTCCTGGCGGACCCGCGCGGGCCCGAGGACCACCCCTACCGCGCCGTCAACCTGTACGGCCCCGGCGGGACGGGCAAGACCGCCCTCGCCGTCCACGTCGCCCACGCCCTCCAGGACCGCTTCGGCGACGGACAGCTCTACTACGACCTGCACGGCAGCAACACCGTCACCGCGGCGCCCGTCCGGGTCCTCGACCACTTCCTGCGGGCGCTCGGCGTCCCGCCCGGCGACATCCCCGACGAACTCGACGAGCGGGCCGCGATGTTCCGCAGCCTGGTCGCCGAGAAGAAGATCCTGGTCATCCTCGACGACGCCGCCGAGGAGCACCAGATCAGCCCGCTGCTGCCCGGCGGCCGGGACTGCGGCGTCGTCGTCACCAGCCGCCGCCCGCAGACCGGCCTCCCCGAACTGGAGTCCGTCCACCTGGACGTGCTGACCCAGACCGAGGCCGTCGAACTCCTCGGCCGGATCGTCGGCGACCGGCGGGTCGCCCAGGAGCCCCTGGCCAGCGCCCAGTTGGTCCGCGAGATCGACCGGCTGCCGCTCGCCCTGGGCATCGTCGGCGCCCGCCTCGCCGCCTCGCCGCACCGGACGATCTCCTCCATGGCCCACCGCATCCACGACGAGCGCCGACGGCTCGACGAACTCGCCCACGGCAACCGGGCCGTCCGCAGCACCATCTCCTCGACCTTCGACACGCTCAAGCCCGACCTGCGCGACCTCCTGTGCGACCTCAGCCTGTTCGGCGCGGAGGCCTTACCCGGCTGGATGGCCGGCGCGATCCTCGGCGGTGACACCGAGGACGCCAACGACGTCATCGACGAGGCCGCCACCAGCCAGCTGCTCGTCGCCACCGACGCCGAACCGACCGACAACCCCCGCTACCGCTTCCACAGCCTCGTCCGCCTCTACCTCAGGGAGTCCGTCGACCGGCTGCCCGCCGAACAGCGCGCCCGCACCGTCCGCGCCGTCCTCGCCGGCTGGCTCGGCCTGATGGACCTCGCCCAGGCCCAGCTGTGGGGCGGCAACTACACCGTCGTCCGCGGCGGTTCCGCCCGCTGGCAGGCCCCGGAGGCCGTCGTCCGGCATGTCCTGACCGACCCGCTCGGCTGGCTGGACACCGAACGGCCCGGACTCCTCGCCGCCGTCGGCCTCGCCGCCGAACACGGCCTCGACGAGGAGTGCTGGGAGGCCGCCACCCAACTCGTCACCCTCTTCGAAGTGCGGCAGCACTACGCCGACTGGCAGGAGAGCCACGAGACGGCCCTGCACCTCGTCCGGCGCACCGGCAACGTCCGCGGCGAGGCGGCGGTGCGCTGCTCGCTCGGATCGCTCTACCTCTCGCAGCGGCAGGCCGGGCAGGCACTTCCCCACCTGGAGAGATCGCTGACACTCTTCGAGGAACTCGACGAGACCGGCGGAACGGCCCTGGCCAACCGCAACATCGCGCTGTGCCTGCACACCGTCGGCGACCTCGACGGCGCACTCCGGCGCTACGAACGGGCGGCCGAGCTCTTCCGGCTCGCCGGGGACCCGCTGGGCCGCGCCCACGTCCTGTCCAACATGGCACCGATCCACGCCGCCGGCGGCGACCCCGGCCGGGCCGAACAGGAACTGACCGAGGCGCTGCGGATCTGCCAGTCGATCGGCAGCTCGCGGGTCGCCTCGATGAGCCTCCACCGCCTCGGGCAACTCTGCCTCGGCCAAGGGCGGTTGGACGACGCCCTGCGCTGGTACCGGGAGGCCCTCGCCATCGTCCGGCGACAGGCCGACTCGCTGGGGGAGTGCATCGTCCAGCACGGCCTGGGCGACACCCACATGGCCAGGGGCGACCACGCGGAGGCCGCAGGCTGCCTGGAGGGCGCCCTCGTCACGGCCGAAGCGGCCGGACACCTGCACGCGGCCGCACAGGTACGGGTCAGCCTCGCCGAGGTGTGCATCGCCCAGGGGCTGGACGGCCGCGCGAGGAACCTGCTGGAGGAGGCCCTGCGCGTGCTGGAGGACCACGACCACCGGGCCGCCCTCACCCGGGCCCGCACAGCCCTGGCCCGGCTGGACGGGGTGAACTGGTAGGACGTGTCTTCAAAGGCGTACGGATGCCGCACAGAGGCGCGTGGGGGCGCCTCCCGAGTCATTCCGTTGCCCGCTGCCGGGCCCCCGTGGGACGATCAAGGTCTGATGGACACCACAGAGCCGGCAGAAGCCCGCATCGAGGCCGCACGCACCGTCCTGGTCGCACCCTCGGAGCTGCAGGACAACGACGTCGTCAGGGACTTCTTCGGGTCCACCGTCACACCGGAGGAGCTCGCCTCCGGCGCGCCCGACCTCGCGGGGAGGACGGTCTACCTGTGCGGTGACGTCTCCGGGGTCAGCCGGCACCACCTGCGGGCGGCGGAGCGGGTGTTCGTCGTCCGGGAGCTGTCGCACGGTCACCGCGAGGACGCCGACGAGCCGTGGACGGTCGTCGGCCCCGGCCGGGTCCCCGTCCGGGTGCACGGCGCCGGCGTGTACTACCCCTGCTTCTTCGACCCCGACGCCGACCACTTCGGACGGATCCGTGCCGAGCACGCCTTCCAGTCCCTGACGGAGTCCACCAAGCCCGGAACGGCCCACCGCAGCGGGATCTACCTGACGCCCGTCACCCGGGACGGCGACGAGCTGCACTTCCGCCTGCTCCGCTGCTCCACGAACCTCTCGGGGCCGACCGAGGGCTTCCGCCCGACCGACACGGAGATCGTCGAGGCGCTGAACCGCGAGGCCGCCGCCGTCTTCCGGAACCAGGCCCCGCTCAACCACGTGCTCGCCCAGATCTACCACAACACCCCCGCCGCGGACGGGCGCAAGCAGTCCAAGGCCAGGATCTCGGCCCACGCCGACAAGACCAAGGACATGCCCGTCAACGGCATCATGGCCTTCTGCACCTTCTACGACCGGCTCGACGGGCTGCAGCCCTCGGCCGAGGACGCCCTCGACCGCGGCGTGAACGGCGTCAGCGCGCTGACCAGGCTGCACTTCCGCCTCAAGGAGCCGAACGCAGGACACGACGGGGCCGCGCTCCCGGCGCAGTTCACCGTGACCCTCCACCCCGGCTCCGTGTTCTTCGTGCCGCTGTCCACCAACCGCCTGTACACGCACGAGATCCGGCCCTCGGCGCTGGACGCCGAACTGCTCCCGACCCGCCTGGGCTACGTGGTGCGCTGCTCGAAGGCCGAGGCCGTCCACAAGGGCGGCCACACCTTCCTCAAGGCGGCCGGCGGCCCGGTGCGGCTGGGACCGCCCACCCCGGAGGGCATGGACGAGCTGCGCCGGCTGTACGCCGAGGAGAACAGGTCCTCGTCCTCCGTCGACTACGGCGACGAACTGCTCTTCAGCATGAACACGGGGGACTACGGTGCACCCCGGGCCTAGGATCGCGGACGAGATCGTCTCGTGCACCCTGCCGGCCGCGGAGGACCTCTTCGCCGAGCTGGCCGCGTCGGCCCGCCTGGAGGACGTGGGGAGGGGCCGCCGGGGCGCCGTGCTCACCAGGGTCGACGAGGCCGGCGGCGTCCCCCTCGTGCGCACCACCACCCGGTACGGCAGCCCGGCGCAGCGCTTCCGGGCGGTGCACGAACGGCTGGCGCAGCGGATCCAGGACGGTGCGGCGCTCCCGGTCGGCTTCAACAACGCCCTCGTCGAGCGCTACACCGACGCCTACCGGACCATGGGCGCCCACTCCGACCAGGCCCTCGATCTGGCCGACGGCTCGTTCATCGCCGTCTTCTCCTGCTACCTGCGCCCCGAAGCGGGCCCGTCCAGGAAGCTGATCTTCGAATCCAAGGAGTCGGACCTCGACGGGTTCGAGATCCCGCTCGCCCACAACGGCGTCGTCGCGTTCTCCGTCGCCTCGAACCGGCGGCTGAGGCACAGGATCGTGCTCGACACGACCGTCCCGGCGTCGGACAACCACTGGCTGGGCGTCACCTTCCGGACCTCGAAGACCTTCGTCCGCTTCCGCGACGATCGGGCCCACCTCCCGGACGGTGCGCGCCTCGTGGCGGCCGACGACGAGCAGAGCCGCGAGTTCTACCGGCTGCGGCGCCGCGAGAACCACGAAGCGGACTTCACCTACCCCCTGCTGACGTACACCGTCAGCGAGAGCGACCTGATGCCGCCCGTCTGACCCCGACCGCGTCAGGACCGCGAACCGGGCGTCAGGACTGCGGGCCCGGGCCCCAGGGGTTGTCGGCCACGACGTGCACGGGGTGGGCGGGGCCGGTCTGCGACTCCAGGGAGTCGGCGGCCGCGGTGAGGGCCACGGCGGCCAGCAGGCATGCGCACGCACGGACGAACATGAGCTTGGTCATCGCTGTCTCCCATGTGTCGGCGGGGCCGGGCCGGCGGGCGGTGGCGTCCTGCTCGGCGTTCCCTCGTGATGCTCACGCTAGGAAGGCCGCCCATTGCCACCGCATCGGTGCACTATCGCCTCGGCCGCCACCGCGATAGCGGCCGCGGCAAAGGCCGTCAGACCTGCGGCGACGCGCTACCGGCGGCCTCGCTCCACGGCCGCGGCGGTGTGACCCGGACGGTACGCCCGTCCTCGAACCGGAAGTCGTAGGCGATCCTCCCCAGCGCCTCGTCGAGCACCGCGAACATCTCCCGGTGGGATGCCGCCTCTCCGCACACCATGTCGAGCTGGCAGGTCATCCCGCCGTCGAACAGCCACTGGCCGGGCTTGACGATCGGGCGGTAGGCGGTGATGCCCGGCACCGCCCGGGCCTCCCGGCCGCCCTCGACGCCGGTCAGCCGGCACCGTTCGGCGGGCCCGGCGCCCCAGTACTGGAAGTGGACCCGGTCCATCGGCTCCGGTTCGGCCCAGTCGTCCTTGCCCGTGGCCCGCAGGCCGGCCAGCCGGATCAGGTCGACTCCCGCCGCCCGGCGGCTGATCTCGTTGACGAGCCCGCCGAGCCGGCCGTTGACCTCGATGATCCGCGGCCCCCGGGCGGTGAGCTTCACCTCGGTGTGGGTGACGCCGAAGTCCACGCCGAGCGCGCGCAGCGCCCGGGTGGTCAGGTCGGCCACCGCGGCCACGTCCTGCGGGGGCAGCGCCGAGGGCCAGAACTGGCCCTGCTCGCGGAACGGGGGAGCCATCGGGAACTTGCCCGAGACGGAGACGTGGGTGATCCGGTCCGGCGCGCAGAGGCTCTCGACCGACACGTAGTCCCCGTACGGCAGGCTGGGCCTGCCCTGCAGGTACTCCTCGACCATCATGCCGGCGGGGTGCCGTTCGGCGAGCCGGGCGAGGGTCTCCTCGTCCCGGACGAGGTGGGTGTCCCGGCTGCCGCCGCCGTACAGCGGCTTCACGACGGCCGGGAGCCCGACGGCGTCCAGGGCCGAGGCCCAGTCCTCCGGGCGGTGGACGGGGTGGTGGCGCACCGCGTCCACCCCGGCCTGCGCGAGCCGCCGGCGCTGCCGCTCCTTGTCGGTGAGCAGCAGCACGGTCTCCGGCCGGTGGCCCGGCAGCCCCAGGGCGGCGGCGATCCGGGCGGTGTCCCGCAGCATCGGCTCGCTGTAGGTGACGATGCCGTCGGGGCGCAGCGCCCGGACCCGGGCGACGTCCCGGTCGTCACCGGCGAGGTCGACGACCGTGCCCAACTGCTCCAGCAGGGGCCGGACCTGGACGGTGTGGTCGGTCCGCGGGACGAGGAAGGCGAGCGGGGTGTCCGCGGCCAGCGCCGTGGCGATCTCCGCCGCTGCGGCGGCCCCGTGGTCGTAGGCGATCACCAGCATGTCAGCCTCCGGGGAAGGTGCGCATGACGAACGGAAGGGAGTTGGCGACGCACAGCAGTGCGAAGGTGAAGGACTGGACGTACTCGTCGACGACCGGGGCCTTGACCAGCCCGGGGTCGAAGGCGACCAGCACGCCGCTGCCGAGGTCGGGCGAGCCGAGCAGCACGTCCACGCCGAGCGGGATGCCCGCCCCGCCGACGGACCACCAGGAGCCGACGGCGGTCTCCAGGTGCTCCAGCCGGTGGCGCGGACGGAACCGGGTGAAGCCGAAGGCGACGTCGAACGGCGCCCGGCGCAGCCGGCGTTCGATCTCCGCGGGCGGGAAGTGCCGGTGCGCGGCGGTGCTCCGCTCGGCGCTCCAGGCCCGCCTGGCCTGGTCGGCCCAGCTGCCGCCGGTGGTCCGCAGCCGCAGCGGAAGGGTCTTGGAGAAGCGTCCCACCAGGTGGTCGGAGCCTTTGCCGACGGGCCGGCAGTCCGTCACCAGACCGGTGACGATGTCGCTGTCGCGTCCGGTCGCCTGCGCCAGCGACCAGACGTGCAGGGCGAGGTAGAGGCTCTTCGGCGGGACCCCCGCCTCCTCGGCGGCCGCGCGGATGCGGTCGACGGCAGGCCCGTCGAGCGGGATGAACCGCGCCTCGTCCGGGTCGGGGACGGCGTCGGCGGCGCGCAGCGGCAGGAGCAGCGGCGGTGCGTTCGCCTCGGCGAGCCAGAACGCCGCGGAGGCCGGGTCCGCGTAGTCGGGTCCGGCCAGCCGCCGGTGCCCGTCCGGCGGGACGTCGGGCAACTCGGCCGGCACGCCGGTGAGTTCGGCCTCGTACAGGGCGACCAGCTCGGCCAGCAGGACCCACACGCTCCAGCGGTCCACGGCGGCGTGGTGGGCGGCCACCGAGACGCTGAAGGACGCCGGCTCGCGGACGACGTGGCAGCGGAAGGCGGGCGGCCCGGCCGTATCCGCGTCGGCGGCGAACCGCCGTCGCTGGAAGGCGCGGACGAGCGCGGCGCCGCCACCCGTCTCGACCTCCACCGGCGGGTCCGCCTCCGCCCGGACGAGCTGCAGCGGCACGGAGAACCCGGCCGCCGCGAACGAACTGCGCAGGGGGTCGTGGCGGGCGGTCACCGTGCGCAGTGCGGCTCGGAACCGCTCCTCGTCGAACGGTGCCTCGACGTGCACGCCGACCACGTCCCGACCCGGACCCCGACGGTCGGCCAGCAGCGCCGACTGCTCCGCGGAGGCCGGGAAGGCGTCGGCGAGCCCGGCCGGCAGCCGTGCCCGGTCCGCCGCCGACAGGGCGTCGAACGGCCGTGCCACCTGCCGGAGTCGCCGTGCGATCAGGGCGCAGGCCGCGGCGGCCTGCTCGTGGAGGACGAAGTGGCCGCCCGGCAGGAGTTCGACGCGGCAGTCGCCGTCGGTGCGGTGGCGCCACGCGGCCAGCGCCGTGGGGGTCACCGCCGGGTCGCGGTCGCCGCCGATCGCCAGGACGGGGACGGTCAGCCGGCCCTGGCCCGGCCGGTACCGGCGCAGCAGGCGCAGGTCGTTGCGGAGGACGTCCAGCAGGTGGGCCCTGGTCTCCGGGTCCGCGGTCGGGCCGGGGGCCGTCCGGCCGAGCCCGGCGAGCCCCGTGAGCAGCCGGGCGTCGCCGAGGTCGCCGGTCGGCATGGCGTCCGGCCCGGGGTCGCCGCCGCAGGAGGAGACGACCAGCAGCCGGGGCGCCGGGGCGCCGCGGCGTTCCAGCCAGGCGGTCAGCTCGGCGGCGAGCAGCGCGCCCATGCCGTGCCCGGCGAGCGCGAACGGCCCGTCCAGCAGCGGCCGCAGGGCCGTGCCCAGCAGGTCCACCAGGTGCGGCACGTCGTCGCAGAGGGGCAGCCGGGCGAGGGTCTCCCGGCCGGGGAGCTGGACGGGCTGCAGGCTGAGTTCCGGGGGTGCGCCCCTGGCGATGCCGCGGTAGGCGGACGCGCAGCCGCCGGCGTGGGGCAGGCAGAAGACCGGGAGGCCCGTGCCGCGTCCGGCCCACAACGGCAACAGTTCGTCTACCCTCATGCCCGGTCCCCTCCTGGCGTGCCCGCGATGGACTCTCCCGTCATGATTGGGCATCGCCGTCGGGCCGGTAATGGGCACGGCGTCGGGTCTTTCGGGCCGTCCCCTCCCTACGGGGGAGCCGGACGGGCGTCCCGGCACGCCGAGAGGGCGGGGGTCCCCCGCCCTCTCCGTCAGGACGCCGCGCGCGGGCGGCCGCTCAGGGACGGTTCGCGGCACACCGCTCGGGTGCGGTGTCCGCGAGGTACTCGTGCTTGACCAGGTTGGCCACGTTGTACGTCTCGGAGTCGGCGAAGTCGGCCGGCCTGAGGGCCGGGTCCAGCCACTCCTGGACGCCGAAGCCGGGCTGGGCGAAGCCGGCCGCGATGCGGCCCGCCTGCACGTCGAAGTCGCGGTTCACCACGTAGCAGTGGTAGCCGTTGCCCGCGCCGTTGAGCGAGTCCGGCGGCAGGGCGCGCTTGGCGTACGGCGTCCCGCCGGTCGCCAGGTACTTGCCGGTGTCGGCCCCGAAGCGGTCCAGCAGACCACCCGGCTCCATCGTCCGCCGGTTCATGTCGAGGACGCCGTTCAGCTCGGCGAAGCCCCGGTTGCCCGGGTACTTCCACTGGTCGCCGACGCGGTACCAGTCGAGGAACTGGGTCGGCTGCAGCCCGCCGAGCCGGTGATAGCCCTTCAGCAGCGTCGCCACCGGCCCGGTCGTGGGCAGGACGGCCGGACCGAGCTCGGGGCGGCCGCAGTAGTGGACCGTCGGGTCGTCGGGCGGCAGGAGGTCGGGACAGTCCGCGGGCAGCTGACGGGCCGCCGCACGGGCCGGCGCGGCGGCCGCGGCCTCACCCGCGGCGGCGACGAGCGTCAGCGGCAGCGCGGCCGCCATGGACAACGAGACGAGCATGAGAGAGCGCACGGGCAGCTCCAGGGGGCCGGGTCAACGGGCGGCACGGGTGCCCGGAGGCACGGCGCCCGACAGCACCGTCATTGCACACGCAACCCCCTCCGCGCGCGAAGAACCCCGGCGGCGGCCGGTCGGAGAACACCCGTGCGGGCTAATCGATCTGACGGCCGACCAGGGCAGGCGGCCGCCGGGGCCGTGGGCCCAGTGCAGCTCCGGGTGGTGGCCCCGTCGGTGGTCCGACAGCCGGGAGGCGGCCGGCCCGCCCCCGCCGCGGCAGATCGGGCAGACGCGTTCGGTGCGGCACACCCGGCAGCGGGTCCGTCCGCGGGGTCCGGAGGGCACCCACCCCCGACCGCCGCATCCGGGGCATCACCCGAGGCCGTCGACGGTGCCCGTGGCCGTCCCCGGGTCGCACAGCGTCTTGACCACGAGCGGGCCGATCGGTTCCCCGCCCGCCGAGTCGTCCCGGCACGTACGGGCTGGTCGACAGCGCGAACCACCGTCGCGGCCCCGGGCCGCCTCGCAGCCCGGGCCGTCGGCGGCCACGTGGACGGACGGAGCCGCCACGCAGGTGAACCGCCGTCGGGCGGTCAACTCGCCAGCGGGAATTCGCACCAGACGTTCTTCCCGCTGCCGAGCGGCTCGACGCCCCAGCTTCCGCTGAGGGCGTCCACCAGCAGCAGGCCGCGGCCGGAGGTCGCGGTCTCGCCGGGCACCCGGCGGCGCGGCAGGACGCTGGAGCGGTCCTGGATCTCCAGGCGGATGCAGGGGGCGGTCCCGGCCCGGAGTTCGATGGTGAGCAGTGCTCCTCCGTCGGTGTGGACCAGGGCGTTGGTGATCAGTTCGTCCGCAGCGAGTTCGACGTCGGACGCGAGGTCGGTCGCACCCCACCCGGCCAGGGCCTGGCGGAGCATGGCCCGGGTCTCCGCCAGCCCTTCCGGATCTGCCTGGTGGACGTGCTGGGTCATCTGCCGGGTGGCGTGCGCACCGGGTTCGGCGGCGCGGTGCAGCAGCAGGAGCGCCACGTCGTCGCTGCTGCCGAGGCGGCTCGGGTGGCCGCCGCAGAGGTGGTCGGCGAGCGCCTCGGTACCGAGCGGTCCGGCACCCATGGCGGCGGCGAGCGCTTCGATGCCGTCCGCGATGTCCCGACCGGGGTGCTCGACCATGCCGTCGGTGCACAGGAGCAGGGTGTCCGCGGGGTTGAGGTCGAGACGGGTCTCGGGGTAGCCGTCCTGGCCGAAGACCGTGGCCACGCCGAGCGGGAGGCCGCCGCGGACGCTGGCCCAGCCGGTACGGCCGGTGCTGTGCCGCACGAGTGGTTCGAGGTGGCCGGCCCGCACCATGCGCAGGGTTCCGGTCTCCAGGTCGGCGTCGACGTAGATGCACGTCGCGGACCGCTCGGTGTCGAGGTCTGCGAGGAACCTGGACGCGCGGGCCATGACCGTGGCGGGAGTGTGTCCCTCGGTGGCGTAGGCCCGCAGGGCGATCCTCAACTGACCCATGATGGCGGCCGCGTGGCTGTCGTGCCCCTCCACGTCGCCGACCACGAGACCCACCCGCCGCCCCGGCAGGGGGATGACGTCGTACCAGTCCCCGCCCACTTCGCGTCCGCTGCGGCCGGCGCGGTAGCGGACGGCCACCTCACCGCCGTTGATCTCGGGGATGCGGCGCGGCAGCATGGTGGTCTGGAGCGTGGTCGCGAATTCGCGTTCCTGGTCGAAGAGCATGGCGCGTTGCAGGGACTGCGCGACGGCGCTGCTGAGCGCGATGCAGATGTTGCGGTCCTCGGTACTGAAGTGGTGCCTGTCCCGGTAGAACAGGCCCAGTGCGCCGATGGTGCGGGCCTGGGCGGCGAGGGGCAGGAAGGCCGCCGCCTCGATCCCCATCTCCTCGGCGTAGGGCAGCAGTCGGGGGTAGCGGGTGGTGAGCTCCTCGCTGGTGCCGACGAACCGCGCGCGCCGGGTGAGCACGGCCTCGGACAGCGGCAGCGCGTCCTCCAAGCGGGTCAGCGACAGGTCGTCCCGGGCCCTGAGTTCCGTGGACGGTTGCTCGGTCACGGCGACGAGGCGCATGACGTCCCCGTCCACCAGCCCGAGGGCCAGCCCGTCCGCCCCGAATCGTCGCAGCCCTTCGCTGTCGGTCAGCACGTTGGTCACGTCGCGGACGGTGACGGCGCGGGCGAGGGCTTCGGTGGTGGCGCGCACGGAGTCGGTCTGGCGGCGCCGGTCGGCAGCGAGCGTACGCATCGCCTCGGCGTGGGCCAGCTCCTCCTCGGCGTTGCGGACGATGCCGACGATGCGGTACGGGTGCGCCTGCGGATCGCGCAGGATGCGCCCCTGCGTGTGGGCCCAGCGCAGGGTTCCGTCGCGGCAGACCAGGCGGAAGTAGGACGCGAAGGTCAGGTGTCCCTCCCGTAGCGCGAGCGTCACGGCGTTGTCGAGCCGTTCGCCGTCCGCCGGCAGCACCCGGGCGGAGAGCGACGCGGGCACTCCGTCGAACTCGTCGGCCCGTAGGTCGAACACCTCCAGGCCCACGTCGTCGAGGTGGTAGGTGCCCTCGTCGAGGTCCCAGTCGAAGCTGCCCATGCCGTTGAGCGCCAGCCGATCGTTGGCTGCGGTCGGCTCGGCGTCACCGGGGGAGCCCGACGACGGCGAAGGAGTGCGCGCGGACGCGGGGAGGGTGACTTCGGGGTCGTAGCCGTCCGGAGACCTGGACGTGCTCGCCATGGCAGGGCTCCCGTCCGATCGATGGCCCGCTGCCGGATCGTCCGCGACAGGCTCGCCATCGCCGTGCGGTCCCGGAGAGCGGCGTACATGTGCGACGGCGAGGCGCGTGAGTGCTCCGCCGCCCGCGCCGGGTCCGTTCCTGGAACGCGTGGTCAGTCTATCCACGGGTCGACGGCTCGGCATCGACGCGTGAGCCGTGATCCAGGCCTTCGTGCCGGTCCTCCGGGCGAGAGCGGGGCGCAGAAGGCAACCGGTAGGGGGGCGGACCCGGGACGGGACCGGGACGGAACACCCAGGAACCCCTCCCCACTGCCGGAGCTCCCCGTCGGCCGCTCCGGCACCCCGGGCGCGGGTCCCTCCGGGAGGCGGTGTGGACGCCCGTCCGGTGGTCACAGCCGTGACAGGACGAGGGCCACGGCGGTGAGCACCCCGGAGAGGGCTCCGGCGGCGACCCGGCACACCCGGCGGGCCAGTACGCACCAGGCCCGCGCAGCGCCACCCGTCACCCGGTACCAGCCGATGCCGAACGGCAGTGCGAGGAAGAACCACGACGGCGGTGCCAGTTCCCCGGGCCGTTGCGAGCCCTCGCGCGCCCACCGGCGGCACCGTTCGACGCCCCGGCCGGTCCGATCGGCGCACCGGTCGGCGCGCTCGGCCCACCGGCCGGAGGCGGTCAGGAGCCCGGCCCGCCAGCCGTCCCGTCGTCGGACGATCGCGGCGCCCGCCCGGCCCCGGTGGGGCACGGCGCCGCTCACCGTCCCTCCAGCCGGGTCGCCAGTCGCGCCGGGAGGACGTCCCGGTTCGCCCGGGTCAGCCGGATCAGCTCGACATCGCTACGGCGCTTGAGGGCGTTGGTGAAGGGGCCGTGCTGTGCGTGCACGGTGGCCACCACGTCCACGTCGGCCGCGAACACGGCCCGGACGGCGTCCCGGAACGGGGGGTACGCCAGTTCCATCCGCCCGAGCTCGTCGACGAGCACGAGCGTGCCGGGCTCCGGGGGCGTCGCGAGCGAGGGCACCGCGAGCCCTTCCATCACGCCGATGTCGACGCCGTATCGACCGACCCGCAAAGGCCCCGGCAACCCGACCCGGGCGAGCACACCGCTCCGGCCCGTCAGCGTCTCCAGGACGAAACCGACCCGGGCGCCGCCCTCACGGATCTCCTCCGTGGTGAAGCCGACGGCCTCCCGGGTGCGCAGCAACGCCGCCAGCCGGCGGATCGCGGTCGTCTTCCCGCTGCCGGGGCGCCCCTCCAGCAGAATCCTCGTGGGCATCACGTGCTCGGATCGGTCGTCGGCGCTCGAGCCCTGCTCCCAGCCTCCCACCGCGCGGGGAGGCCGATCCACCCGGCCCTCGGGAGTCCTCCCCTCACGCCTGCTGCCCCCGTGCGGCGAGGAGCGCCAGCATGCCGTCCGCCCCGCGACCCACCCGTACGCCGAAGCCGCGGCTGACCCGGTCGAGGGTGTCGTGCACGTGCTGCGTGTCCTCGGAGGAGGCGTGTTCCAGCCGCATCCGGCGGGCCCGTACAGGTGCCACGTGCACCTCGACCACTTCCCCGCCGTCGGGCTCCACCGAGACGAAGTACAGCAGCCGCAGGTCGTCGCGGTACTGCTCGTGGCCGGCGATGCCCTCGTAGTCGTCGATGAAGTCGCCGCACCCGTAGAGGATCAGCCGTCCACGGTGGAACTCGACGGGACGGGGATGGTGCGAGGAGTGCCCGTGCACCACGTCGACACCGCCGTCGACCAGCGTGTGCGCGAAGCGCACCTGTTCCCGGGAGACCTGGTAGCCCCAGTTGGAACCCCAGTGGATCGAGGCGACCACGACGTCGCCGGGCCGCTTGACCCGCTGCACCCGGTCGGCGACCTCGGCCGCGTCGGCGCTCGACGCCTCGGAGACGACGTGGACGCCGGCCCGCTGCTCGGACGCGGCCCAGCTCGACGGAATCCCGCTGGACGCGGTTCCGAAGGCGAAGACCAGCACCCGGCGGCCGCCGTAGGTCTCGACGGTCGCGGGCCGCCGGGCCTCGCCCGCGTCCCGCCCCGCTCCCGCCGTGCGCAACCGCGCGTCTGCCAGGGCGGCCAGCGTCTCCCGGAGCCCGGGGACGCCGAAGTCCAGCACGTGGTTGTTGGCCAGTACGCAGACGTCGGGCCGGGCCGCGGCCAGACAGGGGACGTTCGCCGGATTCATCCGGTAGTGCACGTCCTTGCCCGGCGCGAAGGCGTCGCTCCGGGTGACTCCCGTCTCCAGGTTCAGCACCCGGACGTCGGGCGCGGCCCGGTCGAGCAGCGCCAGGGCCTCGCCCCAGGGCCACGAGAAGTCGACCGGGCGGGGGATCGGGCCGTTCGCGGCTTCCGCCGACCCGACGTAGTCCCGAGCATCCCGCACGTACGGTTCCCGCAGCTCCGGAGCACCCGGGTGCGGCAGGATCTGGTCGACACCGCGCCCGAGCATCACGTCCCCGCAGAGGAACAGCGTCACGACGTCGGCGTCCACGGTTCAGCGCCGGTCCGACCGCTCCACCAGGGCCGGCAGATCGGCGACGGAGTCGAGGACGTGGTCGGGGGTTCCGTCGGCGTCGCGGAGTGCACGGTCCTGGAACTTCCCGGTCCTCACGAGGACGCCGCCGATGCCGCAGCGCTGGGCGGCGAGCACGTCGGACTCGATGTCGTCGCCCACCATCAGCGTCCGGTCCGCCTCGACCCCCAGCCGGGTCAGCGCCCCGGTGAAGAAGGTGGCAGCGGGTTTGCCGACGACCTCGGCCCGCCGACCCGAGGCCTGCTCCAGGCCGGACAGGAAGGCGCCGCCGTCGAGCTGCAGGCCGCGGTCGGTGCGCCAGTACAGGTTGCGGTGCATGGCGACGAGGCGGGCGCCCCGCTGGAGGTGGCCGAACGCGCGGTTGAGGGCGCGATAGCCGAACTCGGGTCCGGCACCGCCGACCAGGACGACGTCCACGTCCTCCCCCTGTGCCCCCTCCGAGGCTTCGTCGTCCTCGGCCAGGGCCACCCCGGTCAGGTCCTCCCGGACGTCGCCGCTGTTGAGCAGCATGCAGCGGGCACCGGGGTAGCGCTCCGCCAGGAAGGCCGCGGTGGCGCCGGGTGCGGTGAGGACGGACTCGGCCGAGACCGGGAATCCCGCACCGGAGAGGGCCGCCGCGATCGAGGCCCTGGTGCGTGAGGTCGTGTTGGTGAGGAGCAGGAAGGGCAGGCCCATCTCCCGGAGCCGTTCCAGCGCCTCGACAGCTCCGGGAAGCGGATTCCAGGACACCGTGAGCACCCCGTCGATGTCGATCAGGGCCGCGCTGACGGTCGTGGTGCGGTGCCGCATGGGCCGACCCTAGCGCCGACCCGGCCCCGCGGCACGTTCCGGCTCCCCGGGCACGGATGCCGGGCTCGCACGGGAGATCGTGGCGGCCGAGCGCGAGCGCCTCCTCACGGGCGGCTGACGGACGCGGGACGGGCGCTCCGTCTTCCTCCGGCGCTAGAGGACTCGGCCGAAATCGAAGACCGCCGTGACGGGGGCGTGGTCGGACCAGCGCTCGGCGTGCGAGGCGGCCCGCTCGACGTAGGCGTCGGCGCAGGTGGCGGCGAGGCCGGGGCTGGCCATCAGGTAGTCGATGCGCCAGCCGGAGTCGTTGTCGAAGGCGCGGCCGCGGTACGACCACCAGGTGTAGGGTCCGGCCTGGTCGGGGTGGAGGTCGCGGACGACGTCCACGTAGCCGACGTCGTCGAGGAGCCGGGTCATCCAGGCCCGCTCCTCGGGCAGGAAGCCGGCGTTCTTCCGGTTGGCCCGCCAGTTCTTGAGGTCGTCCTCGCGGTGGGCGATGTTCCAGTCGCCGCAGACCAGCACCTCGCGCCCCTCCTCGGCGGCCCGCCGCTTCAGGCTGTCGAGGTGGACGAGGAACTCCGCCATGAAGCGTTCCTTCTCGTCCTGGCGCTCGGTGCCGACCTCGCCGGAGGGCAGGTAGAGGCTTGCGACCGTGAGGCCCGGCAGGTCGATCTCGGCGTACCGGCCGGAGCTGTCGAACTCGGTGGAGCCGAAGCCGATCGCGGTGCGCTCCGGCGCCCGGCGGGAGAGCACCGCCACGCCGGCCCGGCCCTTGGCGGCGGCCGGCGCCCAGACCGCGTGCCAGCCCTCCATGTCCTTGATCTCGGACGGCAGCTGGTCGGCCTCGGCGCGGACCTCCTGCAGGCAGACGACGTCGGCCTTGGTGCCGGCGAGCCACTCGGTGAGGCCCTTCTTGGCGGCCGCCCGGATGCCGTTGACGTTGACTGTCGAAACCACGATCACCCCGGGAGGGTACCGGCCGCCCCGGCCGTTCGCCGAAGCGGTCCGGCTCCGTCGTGGCGCAGATCACGAACGGTCGGCGAGTGGCCGTGTTCCGGTCAAGCCCGGTCATTGGTCTTGACCATCTCGTCCGCCACCCCCTAGGGTCTGCTTACTGCAAAGACCTTTAATAAAGAAGGACGGATAAAGCCCACCCTCCCCACCTGCCGAAACCGGGGAAGGACCGGGCGGCCCCACACCTTCAGGGCGGAGGACACGGTGGCGCAAGGACAGCTCGCGGCGGCTCCCGAGCCGAAGTACTGGCACCTGCGCACCGTCCTGGTGCGCACCATCGACTCGGAGTTCTCCGCCGGTCAGGTGCTGCCCAACGAGCGCGAGCTCGCCGCCCGCTTCGGCGTGGCCCGGGCGACGCTGCGCCAGGCGCTCGACCAGCTGGAGCTGGAGGGCCGGCTGGTCCGCCGCCGCGGCATCGGCACCGTGATCGCCGCCCCGCGGGTCGGCGTCCCGGTGAGCAGCAGCGAGGAGGGCTGGCCCAGCGCCTCGCGCAACCAGTCCTGGCGGATCGTCGACTGCACCAGCGCCCCCGCCCCGGCCCGGCTGGCCGCCGAGCTCGGCGTCCTGCCCGGCGAGACGGTGCACACCGTGCGCCGGGTGCGCCTCGTCCAGGGCCGGGTGATGGCGACCGAGTCGCTGCACGTCCCCGACTCCGCGGTGCCGCACCTGCCCGCGCTGCCGCAGCTGGTCGGCTCGACGGCCGAGGGCGAGCGCGCCCGTTCGGTGCTCCGCCAGCTGGAGCGCTGCGGGGTGGACGGCGAGTCCCGCACGGTCGAGCTGGGCGTCGCCGAGGCCGAGCAGGCCGCCCTGCTGGAACGCCCGCCGGGCACCCCGGTGCTGGTGGTCACCACCGTGTACGCGTCCGCCGGCCGGCACATCGCCCGCGCCGTCTGCACTTACCGTGCCGACACCTGCAAGCTCACCTTCGGCGAGACCGGCGCCGTCGAGGTCACCCCGGTCGAGGCGGTCCGCTCCGCCTGACACCCGCCCGAAAGCGGACCGTGAGCCCGTCCGACACCGGACGGGCCCACGGTCCGCTTTCGTGGACGGTGCACCGGGTCAGCGCGGGCCGGCCACCGGCGGGTCGACCGCGAACAGCTGCTCCTCCACGTGGTCGAGCGCCACCCGCAGCGCCCCGGTCGCCACGACCTCGCTGCCGAGCGCTGCCAGCGCCACCTCCGGCGCCCGCAGGGTGAACCGTCCGAGCCGCTCGCGCAGCGGCTCCAGGACGCCGTCCAGCCCGGCCGCCCAGCCGCCGACCACCACCAGTTGCGGGTCCAGGGCGAGGACGAGCGCCGCCACGTCGTGCACCAGCCGGCCCAGGAAGCGGTCCATGGCGTCCCGGGCGACCGCGTCGCCCTCCCGGGCCAGCCGCAGCACCCGGGCGACCGCCGCCTCGTCCAGCGGGTCGAGCGGCTTGCCGGTGGTGGAGAGCAGCCGTTCCGGGGTGGCCTCCTGGCCGAGCAGGTGCAGGGCGCCGATCTCGCCGGCCGCGCCGCCGTACCCACGGTGCAGCCGCCCGTTGATCAGCGAGCCGGCACCGGGGCTGAGGCCGGCCATGACGAAGACGACGTCGCCCTTGCCGACCGCGGCGCCCTTCCAGTGCTCGGCGATCGCGGCGAGGTTGGCGTCGTTCTCGATGACGACCGGGCAGCGGAACGAGCGGCGCAGCCGGGCGCCGAGGTCGAGGCCGGTCCAGCCGGGCACGGCGGTGCTGAGCCGGACGGTGCCCTCGCCGTCCACGATGCCCGGGGTGCCGACGGCGACGGCCCACAGGCTGTCCCGCAGGACGCCGGTCTTGCGCAGCACCTCGGCGACGGTCGTCCGCATGACGCCGAGCCGCTCCTCGGCGTCGACGGCCTCGTCGACGGGCTTGGAGTGACCGGCGAGGATCTCGCCGCTGAGGTCGGCCAGCACCACCCGGACGTCGTGCACGCCGACCTCGATGCCGAGCGCGTGCCCGGCCTCGGCGCGGAACCGGAACCAGCGGGCGGGCCGGCCGCGGCGCCCGCCGCCGTCCAGGCCATGCTCGACCTCGGCGACCAGGCCGGACTCCATCAGGCCCTCGATGACGCCCTCGACGGTCGGCCGGGAGAGCCCGGTGTCGCCGACGAGCTGCGTCAGGGTGACGGTCCGTCCGTCGCGCAGCGCCCGCAGGGTGACCGCCGCGTTGATCCGACGCAGCAGCGAGGAGTCCCCTCCGGTGAGCCGATCCGCCACGTCGCCGCCCTTCCCGCGTTCGCGCGACAGCTCTGGCGCGCGGTGCCGAGTGCGCGGTGACCTCCGTTGCCCCGCGAGAGTCCGCCGCGGGCAGCACGGCACAACGGCGCGCGCACCCCGGGGCGTCAGCCGGGATGGTACTCGGGCCCCCTCCGGGTCGCGAGCGTTTCCGCAGCTCATCACGTATTCGGTATGGAAACGGTACGAAGGCGGTGACGCTCCGGTGCGGCCGCCCGCCGACGCGGGCCCGGGTCGGCTCAGCCGTCGAGGCGCCACACCACCGAGGTCTTCTCCGGGGCGTCCTCGAGATCGGCCACCACCGGCACCCGGTACGAGGCGACCTCGGTGAAGTGCTCGCGCGGCAGGTACGCCCGGCCCGGGTCGCCGACCAGCACCAGGGCGCCGCGGGCACGGGCGCGCCGGAGGAACGGCAGTACCCGGTGGGCCATGGCCCGCTCGTAGAAGACGTCGCCGGCCAGCACCACCTCGGCGGGCGAGCCGTCGCCCGGCAGCAGGTCGGCGCAGCGCGCGTCGATCCGCACGCCGTTCGCCGCGGCGTTGAGGCCGGTCGCGGCGACCGCGTACGCGTCGATCTCGGCGGCGGTGACGGAGGCGGCGCCGCGCAGGGCGCAGGCGATGCCGACCAGTCCGGAGCCGGCGGCGAGGTCCAGCACGGCCCGGCCCGCGACCGTCTCCGGGTGGTCGAGCACGTAGCGGGCCACGGCCTGGCCACCGGCCCAGGCGAACCCCCAGAACGGCGGCGGCAGTCCGACCTCGCCCTTCGCGGACTCGGTGCGCTCCCACAGCCCGATCGCCTCCTCGGCCAGGTGCAGCCGGACCTCGGGGACGAACGGGACCGCGCCGAGCGCGGTCTGCGAGCGGACGAACTCCGCCGCCGCGCCGCAGGCCGGATCGGAGCCGGCCGGATCGGAACCGGTCACGGCGGACCGGGCGGGGCCGGGGGCAGGGGCTGCGATGGGTGCGGTCGGCACGGTGCTCCTCGCGGGGTGTCGCACAGGCGGGGGTGGCCCGAGCCTACGGGACGGGTGACGCGAGGTCAGCCCGCCCCGTCCCACCCTGTGGAATGTTGCGTCGGGCCGGAGCGCGGCTGTTAGACAGGGCGCATGACCGACATCGCGATCCGTGCCGCGCGCCCCGACGAGATCCCCGCCCTGCTCGCCTTCTGGGCCCGGGCCGCCGAGGGGGCCAGCATCACCGACGACGAGGCCGGGGTCGCCCGGCTGATCGAACGGGACCCGCAGGCCCTGCTGGTCGCCGAGCTGGACGGGATGCTCGCGGGCACGGTGATCGCCGGCTTCGACGGCTGGCGCTGCCACCTCTACCGGCTGGCGGTCGACCCGGAGCTGCGCCGCCGCGGGGTCGGCGGCGCGCTGATCGCGGCGGCCGAGGCGAGGTTCGCCGAGCTGGGCGGCCGCCGCGCCGACGCCATGGTGCTGGAGCACAACGCCCTCGGCCAGGCGGCCTGGGCCGGCGCCGGCTACCGGCGCGAGGAGCAGTGGCGCCGCTGGGTGCGCCCGCTGGCGGGCTGAGGCCCGGGGGCGGGGCGGCCGGCCGTCCGGTCAGACGTGCTCCATGGTGAGCGTCGCCGTGGTGTCCGGCTCCAGCGCCTCGAAGACGTGCGGCGCGTCGCCCGGGTAGGCGATGTAGTCGCCCGGGCCGAGCTCGACCGGGGCCGCGGCCGGGCCGACCAGGGCCCGGCCGGTGCCGATCACCACGTGCTCCACCGAGCCGGGCAGGTGCGGGTCGGAGCGGCGGACGCCGCCCGGCTGTGCGTCGATCCGGTAGATGTCCCGGCGCGCGTTCGGCGGGCAGGACGCGAGCAGGGTGGCCGCGTAGTCGGCCCGCTCGGACCAGGTGACCGGGCCCTCGCCGGCCCGGACGATGCGGACCTGCGGCCGCGGCGGGTCGACCAGGCGGCTGAACGGCACGTCGAGGGCGGCACCGAGCGCCCACAGGGTCTCCACGCTCGGATTGCCGGCGCCCGCCTCCAGCTGCGAGAGCGTCGACTTGGCGATGCCCGCCCGGCGGGCGAGCTCCGCCATGGAGAGCCCGGCCCGCTCCCGTTCGCGGCGGATCGAGGCGGAGATCAGGGCGATCAGGTCGAGGGAGGACCGGTGTCCGCCCGGTGCCGCCGCGCCGTCCGCAGGGACGCTGTCCACAGGGTCCACGTGTTCGCTCCAGACTGCTGTCCGTTCGGCTTGACGAACGCCGAGGTTGCTGTTCATTCTAATGGACATGCGTTCGGCAATGCGAACACTCGATCGCGGCACGCTCCGCGACATCGCCCTGGTCTGTCTCGCCGACGCCCTCGTCGGCGCCTCCTTCGGCGCGATCGCCGTCTCCGGCGGGCTGCCGGCCTGGGTGCCGGTCGCCATGTCCCTGCTGGTCTTCGCCGGCGGCTCGCAGTTCGCCGCGGTCGGCGTCGTGCTGGCCGGCGGCGGCCCGATCGCCGCGGTGGTCACCGGCCTCGTCCTCAACGCCCGGCTGCTGCCCTTCGGCTTCGCCGTCGCCGACGTGCTCGGCGGCGGATGGCGGGCCAAGCTGCTCGGCGCCCAGATGCTCACCGACGAGTCCGCGGCGTTCACCCTGCTGCAGCGCGACCCGAAGGCCCGCCGCGCCGCCTTCTGGATCTGCGGCGTCGCCCTGTTCGCGGTCTGGAACATCGCCGTCCTGCTCGGCGCGATGGCCGGCGGCGCCATCGGCGACACCGACGCGCTCGGGCTGGACGCGGCCTTCCCCGCCGTCCTGCTGGCCCTGGTGCTGCCCTCGCTCGCCGACCGGTCCGTCCGCAACCCGGCCCTGGCCGGCGCCGTGGCTGCGGTCGCCGCCACGCCCTTCCTGCCGGCCGGCCTGCCCGTCCTGCTGGCGCTGGTCGCGCTCGTCCCGGCCGCCCGGGCCGCGCTGCGCCGCACCCCGGCCCGCACGCCCGGAGCCGAGCTCGAAGCCGACCCGGAGCCCGAGTCCGGGCCCCTGTCCGGATCCCGTCCCGAACCGGTGGGGGAGGCCCGCTGATGCCGCTCTTCGCCGTCCTGCTGCTCGCCGCCGGCACCTACGGCTTCCGCCTCGCCGGCCCGGTGCTCCGCGACCGGCTGCACCTCTCCGGGGCCCTGGAGCGGCTGCTCTCCACCGCCGCCGCCGTTCTGCTGATCGCCCTGGTGGCGACCGCGGCCCTCACCCAGGGCCAGGGCTTCGCCGGCTGGGCCCGGCCGGCCGGGGTGCTGGTCGCCGGCGCCCTGGTGCTGTGCCGGGCGCCCTTCCCACTGGTCGTCGTGGCGGCGGCCGGGACGACCGCCGTGCTCCGGCTCTGCGGCGTCGCCTGACCGCGTCGACGCAGCGGCACGGAAGCGGGTGCGTCCCGATGGACATGTGACCAAATGGTCACCTATTCTGGAGGCGTGTCCGACGACGACCTGGTGTTCAAGGCGCTGGCCGACCCGACCCGCCGGTTCCTGCTCGACCTGCTCTTCGCCCGCGACGGGCGGACGCTCACCGAGCTGGAGTCGGAGCTGGAGATGTCGCGGTTCGGCGTCATGAAGCACCTGCGCGTGCTGGAGGACGCCGGCCTCGTGGTGTCCCGGAAGTCGGGCCGCGAGAAGCTCCATTTCCTCAACCCCGTGCCGATCCGGCTGATCCACGATCGCTGGATCGACAAGTACACCGAACGCCACGTGACCGCTTTGACCGAGCTCAAGGCAGAGTTGGAGAAGGATCCATGAGCGGGACCGACAGCGCGGCGACCACCCAGGTCTACCGCGTCTACATCAAGGCCGCCCCCGAGAAGGTCTGGGACGCCATCACCAAGCCCGAGTGGACCGACCGCTACGGCTACGGAGGCCTCACCGACTACGACCTCACCCCCGGTGCGCCCTACCGCACCCTGCCCGGCCCGGCCATGGTCGAGGGGGCCAAGGCGATGGGCTTCCCCGTCCCCGAGACCGTCGTCGACGGCGAGGTGGTCGAGGCCGACCCGCCGCGCAAGCTGGTGCTGACCTGGCGGATGGCCATGGACCCGCAGCTGGCCGCCGAGGGCTTCACCCGGGTCACCTACGAGCTGGCGGAGAAGGACGGCTCCACCCGGCTCACCGTCACCCACGAGCTGGCCGGCGCCCCGCAGCTCGCCGCGCTGGTCAGCGGCGCCCACGACGACGAGCAGATGGGCGGGGGCGGCGGCTGGAGCTGGGTGCTCAGCGACCTCAAGTCGCTGCTGGAGACGGGCAAGACGCTCGCCCAGTGACCGAGTCCCCGTGACCGCCACCCCGTGACCGCACGCCGGTGCGGGCGGGCCCCCACCGGGAGCCCGCCCGCACCGGCACGCGCCACTACCGGCCCGGTGCGGGCACCGCGTGCGCGGCGGTGAAGGCGTCCGCGTCCCAGCTGCCGCCGAGCGCCGGGGCCAGCGCGGCGCGGGCCGCCGACACGAACGGCCCGCCGCCCACCGCGGCACACCCGGCGGGCAGCGCCCCGAGCAGCGGAGCGCCCGAGGCCACCGGCAGGTCGGCGAGGTTGCAGCGCATCGCCAGGTCCGGCTCGTCCGGCCACGCGCCGATCACCACACCGTGCAGCCGCAGCCCGCGGGCCGCCAGGGCCTCCGCGGTCAGCGCCGTCGTGTTGAGGGTGCCCAGCCCGGCCGTCGCCACCACCAGTACGGACGGCTCCAGGCCGAGCCCGGCCGCCGCGAGCGCCATGTCGGCGAGGGTGTGCCCGTCCTCGTCGTAGCGGACGAGCAGCCCGCCCGCACCCTCCACCAGTACCAGTGCGTGGTCCTCAGCCAGTTCGGCGACGGCCTCCGCGACCTGCTGCGGGTGGACGGCGGGCAGGCCGGCCCGCCGGGCCGCGGTGTCGGGGGCGAGCGGCTCGGGGTAGCGGGCCAGCTCGCGGACGGTGAGGCCGCGCCCGGTGAGCCGGACCACCTCGGCCACGTCCCCGGCCTCCGCGGGGGCGACCCCGGTCTGACCGGGCTTCAGCACGGCCACCGGCCCCCGGGCGAGGGCGGCCACCGCCGCCGTGACGACGGTCTTGCCGACCTCCGTTCCGGTGCCGGTCACGAACAGCACGCTCATCCGGCCACCGCCGCGGCCGCGACACCGGCGGCGATCCGCGCGAGGTCCTGATCGTCCGTCACGTAGGGCGGCATCGTGTAGACCAGGTCGCGGAAGGGCCGCAGCCACACGCCCTCGCGCGCGGCCGCCTCGGTGGCCGCCGCCATGTCGACGGGGTGGTCCAGCTGGACGACGCCGATCGCGCCCTGCACCCGCACGTCCAGCACGCCCGGGGCGTCCGCGAGCGGCGCGAGCCCGGCGGACAGCCCGGCCTCGATCCGCTTGACCTCCGGCTGCCAGTCCTGGCCGAGCAGCAGCCCGATCGAGGCGTTGGCGACGGCCGCGGCCAGCGGGTTGCCCATGAACGTCGGACCGTGCGCCAGCACCGGCACCTCGCCGCGGCTGATGCCGTCGGCGACCTCCGCGGTGCACAGCGTCGCGGCCATCGTCAGGTAGCCGCCGGTGAGCGCCTTGCCCAGGCACATCACGTCCGGCGACACCCCGGCGTGGTCCGCGGCGAACAGCGCCCCGCTGCGGCCGAAGCCGGTGGCGATCTCGTCGAAGACCAGCAGCACGCCGTGCTCGTCGCACAGCTCGCGCAGCAGCCGCAGGTAGCCGGGGGAGTGGAAGCGCATCCCGCCCGCACCCTGCACCACCGGCTCCACGATGATCGCGGCCAGCTCGTCCGCGTGCTGCGCGACCAGGTCGGCGAGCACGCCCGCGTACGCCTCGTCGAGCGGCGCGTCGAAGCCGGCCGGCGGCTCCGGGACGAACAGCTGACGGGGCAGCACGCCGCCCCACAGGTGGTGCATCCCGCCGTCCGGGTCGCAGACCGACATCGGGTGGAAGGTGTCACCGTGGTAGCCGCCGCGCCAGGTCAGCACCCGGCGCTTGGCCGGGCGGCCGACCGACTGCCAGTACTGCAGGCACATCTTCAACGCCACCTCGACCGCGACCGAGCCGGAGTCGGCGAGGAAGACGTGCCGCAGCGGCTCCGGCGTGATGTCGACCAGCGTCGCCGCCAGCCGGACGGCGGGCTCGTGGGTGAGCCCGCCGAACATCACGTGGCTCATCCGGCCGAGCTGCTCGCGCACCGCCTCGTCCAGCACCGGGTGCCGGTAGCCGTGGATCGCCGCCCACCAGGAGGACATGCCGTCGATCAGTTCCCGGTGACCGCCCGCCGGCCGGGCGAGCCGCAGCCGCACCCCGGACGCGGACTCCACCACGTACGGGGTGACGGTGCCGGGCATGGGCCCGTACGGGTGCCAGACGTGCGCCCGGTCGAGGCCGAGCAGGTGCTGGACGTCGGCCATCAGGCGTTCGGGGCCAGCTCGGTGCCCGCGCCGCGGCGGCGCACCCGCACCAGGTCGGTCCGGGCCTCGTCCGAGGACTCCGCCTCGATCAGGGCCTTCGCCCCGGCCTCGGCCTCCGCCGGGTCCCCGGTCGCGGCCGGCTCGGCGTGCCCGCCGCACGGGCCGCAGCCGCCGGTGCCGCACGCGTGCGCCTCGGTGCCGCAGGCCGGGGCGGCGCCGCCGCCGCAGCCGCCCGCGACCGCGTCCGCGCGGTGCCGGGGCAGGGTGCGCTCGCCCGCGCCCTCGACGGTGAAGCCGGCGTCCTTGATCATGTCGAGGTCGGCCTGACCGGCCTGGCCCTCACTCGTCAGGTAGTCGCCCAGGAAGATCGAGTTGGCGATCTCCAGGCCCAGCGGCTGCAGCGAGCGCAGGTGCACCTCGCGGCCGCCGGCGATCCGCACCTCGACGTCCGGGCAGACGAAGCGGACCATCGCCAGGATGCGCAGGCAGCGCTGCGGGCTGAGGTTCCACTCCTGCGCCAGCGGCGTGCCCTCGAACGGGATCAGGAAGTTGACCGGCACCGAGTCCGAGCCGAGGTCGCGCAGCGCGAACACCACGTCGACCAGGTCCTCGTCGCTCTCGCCCATGCCCGCGATCAGACCCGAACAGGCCGACAGGCCCGCACCGTGCGCCTTCTGCACGGTGTCCACCCGGTCCGCGTAGGTGTGGGTGGTGGTGATGTCGCCGTACGTCGCCTCGGAGGTGTTGAGGTTGTGGTTGTACGCGTCCGCGCCGGCCGCCTTCAGCCGCTCCGCCTGGTTGTCGGAGAGCAGGCCCAGGCAGGCGCACACCTCGACCTGCGCGTCGGCGTCCTTGATGGCGGCGATGGTGTCGGCCACCCGGTCGATGTCACGGTCCGTCGGGCCGCGGCCGCTGGCGACCAGGCAGACCCGCTTCGCGCCGCCCGCGAGGCCCGCGGCGGCCGCCTCGGCCGCCTGCTCCGGCTTCAGCCAGGTGTACTTGAGGATCTCGGCCTTCGAACCGAGCCGCTGCGAACAGTACGAACAGTCCTCCGGGCAGAGGCCGCTCTTCAGGTTCACCAGGTAGTTGAGCTTGACCCGCCGGCCGAACCACTGGCGGCGGACCTTGCCGGCGGCCGCGACGACGTCCAGGAGTTCGTCGTCCGTGGTGGCGAGGACGGCCAGCGCCTCCTCCCGGGTGGGCAGTTCCCGGCGCAGGCCCTTGGCGGTGAGGGTGTCGAGCAGATCCATGCGCTCGATCCTGCCCGTGCCGCGTCGCCTTCCGCCAGAGGGAACCCGCCAGAAGATCCGCTCGGCGGTGTGCGAGTTGTCACAGTGCCGCCGCAGACGGTAGTGGCGCAGGTCACGTACGCCCCCTTCGTGCGCGCAGCGCCCCTGCGGCAGGGCCCTCCCTCCGGGCCGGACCGATCACCTGCTTAGAATCTCCCGCATGACCACGCAGGGGGAGCCCGACCAGACCGCGGCCGGACACGACGGCGGGACGACCGCCGAACCGCGCCGACGCGGACGGGGCCGCCGCCGCACCGCCCTGTGGTGCGCCCTCGCCGTCGCGGCGGTCGCCGTCGGCTGGGTGGTCAGCCGCCCCAACCCCGGTGACCTCGTACCCGGCCTCGGCAGCACCAGCGGCCAGTCCAAGAAGTACCAGCCGGCCCCAGGCCTCGCCTCCGAGCAGCCGCTGACGGAAGCCCAGAGCTTCACCGCCGACCACTACTTCCCCGGCCAGCGCACCGTCGACCAGAACGGCGTCCAGGCCCACCGCACGGCCGCCCGCGAAGGCACCGACTGCACCGAGGTCCTGCTCGACCGCGAGAAGAACCCGCTGAAGGACTCCGGCTGCCAGGCGTACGTCTCCGTCGGCTACACCAACGCCGACCAGCAGGTCGTCAGCAGCGTGACCGTCCTGCGCTTCGCCGATGAACAGAGCGCGCAGAAGGCCCGTCAGGCGCTCGCCGACCCGGCCGCCCTCGCCTTCCTCACCGCCGAGTCCGCGGCGCCGTCCCCGACGCCCTCGCCGACCGCGACGGGCAGCCCGGCGGCCGTCGTGTCCGGCGCCGCGAGCGCCCCGGCCGGGGCGACGCCCCCGTCGCCCACCGCGACCACACCCCCGCCCAAGCCCGCCGGCGTCGCCCGGGTCGAGCCGGTCGGCCACTACCTGACCGTCACCGTCTCCCGCTACACCGACCAGCGCACCACCCTCGCCCCCGGCGACCAGACCCTGGACAGGGCCACCCGCGCCCTCTCCTACACCGTCCGCGCCCCCTTCCTCTGGATGTAGGAGAACCCCCTCCGGGGGCGAAGGGGAGCCACCCAGGGGCGCGGGGAACTGCGCAATCCTGGTAGGGCCGACTGTGCAGGTACGGGAAAGCCGAAAGGGGCGCGGGGAACTGCGCAACCCGGATGCGGCGAACTGCACGGAACCAGGGCAGCCCCGATTCGTCCAGCGCACCACTCCCGGACCGCGCAGTTCTCCCCCAGCCTTCGGCCGGGAGGTGCCCCCACGCGCCCCTGGCTTGCCTGCCCCGAGGTGCTCCCCCGGGAGGGCCGTCAGCCGCCGAGGCGGTCGACGGCGGTGACGCGGAGGACGGCGCGGCCCTCCTCGTCGGAGCCGAAGAGGTCGACCTCGGCGGAGATGCCCCAGTCGCGGTCGCCCGCCGGGTCGTCGAAGATCTGCCGGACCCGCCAGAGGCCCTCGTCCTCGACCTGCTCGATCATCAGCATCTTCGGCCCGCGGGCGTCCGGCCCCGTCCCGAGGTCGTCGTACTCCTCCCAGTACCCGTCCATCGCGTCGGCCCAGCGGTCGCCGTCCCAGCCGTACTCGCCGTCGAGTTCGCCCAGCTCGTCGTAGTGCTCGAGCGCCGCGAGCTCCACCCGGCGGAACATCTCGTTGCGCACCAGCACCCGGAACGCCCGCTCGTTCGCGGTGACGGGCGCCGGCTTCTCGTCGAGCCGGACCTCGGCGGCCTCCGGCTCGGTCGGGTTGGCGAGCTGCTCCCACTCGTCGAGCAGCGAGGAGTCGACCTGCCGGACGAGCTCGCCCAGCCAGGCGATGACGTCCTTGAGGTCGTCGGTCTTGATGTCGTCGGGGACGGTCTGCTCCAGCGCCTTGTAGGCGCCGGCCAGGTACCGCAGGACGATGCCCTCCGTCCGGGCGAGCTCGTAGAAGCCCACGTAGTCGGTGAAGGTCATCGCCCGCTCGTACAGGTCGCGGACGACGGACTTGGGCGCCAGCGGGTGGTCGCCGATCCACGGGTGCGCCCGCCGGTACACCTCGTACGCGTGGCCGAGGAGCTCCTCGAGCGGCTTCGGGTAGGTGATCTCCTGGAGCCGGGCCATCCGCTCCTCGTACTCGATGCCGTCGCGCTTCATCTCGCCGACGGCCTCGCCGCGCGCCCTGTTCTCCTGGGAGGCGAGGATCTGCCGCGGGTCGTCCAGCGTCGCCTCGACCACGGAGACGACGTCCATCGCGTACGAGGGGGACTCCTGGTCGAGGAGGTCGAAGGCGGCCAGCGCGAAGGTGGACAGCGGCTGGTTGAGCGCGAAGTTCTCCTGGAGGTCCAGGGTGAGACGGACGCGGCGGCCCTCGGCGTCCGGCTCGTCGAACTGCTCGACGACGCCGCCCTCCAGCAGCGAGCGGTAGATCGCGATCGCCGAGCGGATGTGGCGGCGCTGCGCGGCGCGGTCCTCGTGGTTGTCGGTGAGGAGCTTGCGCATGGCGGCGAAGGCGTCGCCGGGCCGGCCGATGACCGAGAGCAGCATGGCGTGGCTGACCTTGAACCGGCTGACCAGCGGCTCCGGGTCGGCGGCGATGAGGCGTTCGAAGGTCTCCTCCGACCAGCCGACGAAGCCCTCGGGGGCCTTCTTGCGGACGACCTTGCGGCGCTTCTTCGGGTCGTCGCCGGCCTTGGCGAGCGCCTTGTCGTTCTCGACCACGTGCTCGGGGGCCTGCGCGACCACCTGGCCGACGGTGTCGAAGCCGGCCCGGCCGGCCCGGCCGGCGATCTGGTGGAACTCGCGGGCCCGCAGCACCCGCACCCGCTGCCCGTCGTACTTGGAGAGCGCGGTGAAGAGCACGGTGCGGATCGGCACGTTGACGCCGACGCCGAGGGTGTCGGTGCCGCAGATGACCTTGAGCAGGCCGGCCTGGGCGAGCCGCTCGACCAGCCGGCGGTACTTGGGCAGCATGCCGGCGTGGTGCACGCCGATGCCGTGGCGGACGTAGCGCGAGAGGTTGCGGCCGAACTTGGTGGTGAAGCGGAAGTTGCCGATGAGGGCGGCGATGGCGTCCTTCTCCGCCTTGGTGCACATGTTGATGCTCATCAGCGACTGCGCCCGCTCCACCGCCTCCTTCTGGGTGAAGTGCACGACGTACACCGGCGCCTGCCCGGTGGTGAGCAGCTCCTCCAGGGTGTCGTGCAGGGTGGTGCGCCGGTACTCGTAGAAGAGCGGCACCGGGCGGGTCGCCGAGCGGACGGCCACGGTCGGGCGACCGGTGCGCCGGGTGAGGTCCTCCTCGAAGCGGCGGACGTCGCCGAGGGTGGCGGACATCAGCAGGAACTGCACCTGCGGCAGCTCCAGCAGCGGGATCTGCCAGGCCCAGCCGCGGTCCGGCTCGGCGTAGAAGTGGAACTCGTCCATGACGACCTGGCCGATGTCGGCCCGGTCCCCGTCGTGCAGCGCGATCTGCGCGAGCACCTCGGCGGTGCAGCAGATGATCGGCGCGGTCGGATTGACGCTCGCGTCGCCGGTCATCATGCCGACCTGTTCGGTGCCGAAGATCTTGCAGAGGTCGAAGAACTTCTCCGAGACCAGGGCCTTGATGGGTGCGGTGTAGAAGGTCCGCTTGCCCTCGGCGAGCGCGGCGAAGTGCGCGCCGGCGGCGACCAGGCTCTTGCCGGAGCCGGTCGGGGTCGCCAGGATCACGTTGTTCCCGGAGACCAGCTCGATCAGCGCCTCCTCCTGGGCGGGGTACAGCGTGATGCCGCGGTCGGACGCCCACTCGGCGAAGGTCTCGAACAGGGCGTCGGGGGTGGCGGGCTTCGGCATCAGGTCCAGGAGGGTCACCGGCCTATCTTGCCTGCTCCGGATCATCCCGGGCAAAGCCCTTCCCCGCCCGGCCGCCGCCCGGCCGCCGTTCGACCCCCGCCCGACCCCGCCCGACCCCCGCCCGGCCGCGCTGCGGGGCCGCGCCGGAAGCGGGCGAATTCATCCATCATCCCCATCGGAAACTCCGGTGTAACCCCGCCGGGCGCCATTCGTCATCCGGATCCGATTTACATCCGATCATGGTTTCGCCGCGGAACGCACAACACGGGAGAGCGTTACAGCGTGGTACTGCACCTCGGGGTGTGAAACTCATAATGTCAACGGTCTACACCGACTTCTGCGAGGAGTTGAGATGAGCCGAGTCGTCAGGGCAGCGCTGTTCCAGACCGCCTGGACGGGGGACAAGGAAACGATGGTCGCCGCCCACGAAAAGGCGGCGCGCGAGGCGGCGGCGCAGGGCGCCCAGATCATCGGATTCCAGGAGGTCTTCAACGCCCCGTACTTCTGCCAGGTGCAGGAGCCGGAGCACTACTCCTGGGCGGAGCCCGTCCCGGACGGGCCGACCGTCCGGCGCATGCAGGACCTGGCCCGGGACCTGCGGATGGTGATCGTCGTGCCGGTCTACGAGGTCGAGCAGCAGGGGTTCTACTACAACACCGCCGCCGTCATCGACGCCGACGGCAGCTACCTCGGCAAGTACCGCAAGCACCACATCCCGCAGGTGAAGGGATTCTGGGAGAAGTACTACTTCAAGCCGGGAAACCTCGGCTGGCCGGTGTTCGACACCGCGGTCGGCAAGGTCGGGGTGTACATCTGCTACGACCGGCACTTCCCGGAGGGCTGGCGCGCGCTGGGCATGGCCGGCGCCGAGATCGTCTACAACCCGTCGGCCACCAGCCGCAGCCTCTCCCAGTACCTGTGGAAGCTGGAGCAGCCCGCCGCGGCCGTCGCCAACGAGTACTACATCGCCGCGATCAACCGGGTCGGCGTCGAGGAGTACGGCGACAACGACTTCTACGGCACCAGCTACTTCGTCGACCCGCGCGGCCGGTTCGTCGGCGACGTGGCCTCCGACAAGGACGAGGAGCTGGTCGTCCGCGACCTCGACCTCGGCGCCATCGAGGAGGTCCGCCAGCAGTGGGCCTTCTACCGCGACCGCCGCCCGGACGCCTACGGCCCGCTCACCCAGGCCTGAGAGGAGCGCCCGTGACCCGCACCGTGATCCGCGGCGGCCTGGTGGTCACCGCCGCCGAGGAACTGAACGCCGACGTGCTGATCGAGGACGAGCGGATCGTCGCCCTCGCCGCGGCCGGCAGCAGCGCCGCCGAGTGGACGGCCGACCGGGTGATCGACGCCACCGGGATGTACGTGATCCCCGGCGGCGTCGACGCCCACACCCACATGGAGCTGCCGTTCGGCGGCACCTTCGCCTCCGACACCTTCGAGACCGGCACCCGCGCCGCGGCCTGGGGCGGCACCACGACGATCGTCGACTTCGCCGTCCAGTCGGTCGGCGCCTCGCTCCGCGAGGGCCTGGACGCCTGGCACGCCAAGGCCGAGGGCAACTGCGCGATCGACTACGGCTTCCACATGATCCTCGCCGACGTCAACGACGCCAGCCTCAAGGAGATGGACCTGCTGGTGGGGGAGGGCGTCACCTCCTTCAAGCTGTTCATGGCCTACCCGGGCGTCTTCTACAGCGACGACGGCAGGATCCTGCGGGCCATGCAGCGCGGCGCCGACAACGGCGGCCTGATCATGATGCACGCCGAGAACGGCATCGCGATCGACGTCCTGGTCGAGCAGGCCCTCGCCGCGGGGAAGACCGACCCGCGCTACCACGGCGAGGTCCGCCGCGAGCTGCTGGAGGCCGAGGCCACCCACCGGGCGATCAAGCTCGCCCAGGTCGCCGGCTCGCCGCTGTACGTGGTGCACGTCTCCGCCGCCTCCGCGGTCGCCGAGATCGCCGGCGCCCGGGACGCCGGCCTGCCGGTCTTCGGCGAGACCTGCCCGCAGTACCTCTTCCTCTCCACCGACAACCTCGCCGAGCCCGGCTTCGAGGGCGCCAAGTACGTCTGCTCGACCCCGCTGCGGCCCAGGGAGCACCAGGCCGAGCTGTGGAAGGGCCTGCGCACCAACGACCTGCAGGTGGTCTCCACCGACCACTGCCCGTTCTGCTTCGTCGGGCAGAAGGAACTCGGCCGCGGCGACTTCTCCAAGATCCCCAACGGCCTGCCCGGCGTCGAGAACCGGATGGACCTGCTGCACCAGGCCGTCGTCGACGGGCACCTCACCCGCCGGCGCTGGATCGAGATCGCCTGCGCCACCCCGGCCCGGATGTTCGGCCTCTACCCGAAGAAGGGCACCATCGCCCCCGGCGCCGACGCCGACGTCGTGGTCTACGACCCGAACGCGGAGCAGACGATCTCCGCCGAGACCCACCACATGAACGTCGACTACTCGGCGTACGAGGGCAGGCGGATCACCGGCAAGGTCCGCACCGTGCTCTCCCGCGGCACCGTCGTCATCGACGGGGACAACTACCTCGGACGCGCCGGCCACGGCCGCTACCAGCCGCGCGCCACCTGCCAGTACCTCGACCGCTAGGAGCCCCGTGGACATCGGACTCGTCCTGCAGACCGACCCGCCCGCCCGCCTGCTCATCGACCGGATGAAGCGCGCCGAGGCGGCCGGCTTCACCCACGGGTGGACCTTCGACTCCGTCGTGCTCTGGCAGGAGCCCTTCGTCATCTACAGCCGGATCCTCGCCGAGACCGAGCGGATGATCGTCGGCCCGATGGTGACCAACCCCGCCACCCGCACCTGGGAGGTCACCGCCTCGCTGTTCGCCACCCTCAACGACATGTACGGCAACCGCACCGTGTGCGGCATCGGCCGCGGCGACTCGGCGCAGCGGGTGGCCGGCCGCCGCCCGGCCGGGCTCGGCATGCTCGGCGAGGCGATCAACGCGATCCGCGACCTCGCCGAGGGCCGCACCGTCGAGGTCGACGGCACCGAGATCCACATCCCGTGGGTCAAGGAGGGCTCCCGGCTGCCGGTCTGGATGGGCGCGTACGGGCCCAAGGCGCTGCACCTCACCGGACAGGTCGCCGACGGCTTCATCCTGCAGCTCGCCGACCCCTACCTGACCGAGTGGATGGTCAAGGCCGTCCGCGACTCCGCCGCGGAGGCCGGCCGCGACCCGGCCTCCGTCACCATCTGCGTGGCCGCCCCCGCGTACGTGACCGCCGACGACTCGCCGGAGGCGCTGGCGCACGCCCGCGAGCAGTGCCGCTGGTTCGGCGGCATGGTCGGCAACCACGTCGCCGACCTGGTCTCCCGGTACGGGGAGCACTCCGCGATGGTCCCGGAGGAGCTCACCGCGTACATCAAGGACCGGCACGGCTACGACTACAGCCACCACGGCCGGGCCGGGAACCCGGACACCGCCTTCGTCCCCGACGAGATCGTCGACCGGTTCTGCCTGATCGGCACCCCCGAGCGGCAGCTCGCCAAGCTGGAGGAGCTCCGCGCGCTGGGCGTCGACCAGTTCGCCGTGTACGCGATGCACGACGCGATCGAGCCCACCATCGACGCCTACGGCAAGAGCGTGATCCCGGCCCTCTCCTGACCCCGGCGCTCGCCCGAAGCACCCGCGCTCCCCCCGCGCACCCGCACCGACCACCCGCACCGACGCACCATCACCTTCCCCGGCGGCCGCCCCCCACGGCGGCCGCCGAGCCGTCCCCCCGCACAAGGTGGTAGCCCGTGTCCGCAACCCAGTCCGTGCAGCCCGACGGCCGGATCGAACTCGCCCCCGGCACCGACCTCTCCGACCCCCGCTTCGCCAACGACGACCTGAGACCCGTCCCCATCGCGAAACGCCGCTGGACCACCTACAACTTCCTGGCCCTCTGGGTCGGCATGGCCCACAACATCCCGTCCTGGACGCTCGCCTCCGGCCTCGTCGCACTCGGCATGGACTGGAAGCAGGCCGTCCTCACCATCGCGCTGGCCAACCTGATCGTGCTCGTCCCGATGCTGCTCACCGGGCACGCCGGCACCAAGTACGGCATCCCCTTCCCGGTGTTCGCCCGGGCCTCGTTCGGCCTGCGCGGCGCCAACCTGCCGGCCATGATCCGCGCGGCGGTGGCCTGCGCCTGGTTCGGCATCCAGACCTGGATCGGCGGCGAGGGCATCTTCCTGCTCGCCGGCAAGCTGCTCGGCTCCGGCTGGCAGAACGCCTCCCACCTCGGCGGCTACCCGTGGACGCAGTGGCTGTCGTTCCTGATCTTCTGGGCGATCGAGATGGCGATCATCGTCCGCGGCATGGAGACCCTGCGGCGGTTCGAGAACTGGGCGGCGCCGTTCGTCATCGTCGGCGCACTCGCCCTGCTGATCTGGATCTCGGTGGAGGCCGGCGGCTTCGGCCCGCTGCTCGACCAGCCCTCCGAGCTCGGCTGGGACGGCGACTTCTGGAAGGTCTTCTTCCCCGCCCTGATGGGCATGATCGGCTTCTGGTCGACGCTCTCGCTGAACATCCCCGACTTCACCCGCTTCGGCGGCTCGCAGAAGGCCCAGATCCGCGGCCAGGCGCTCGGCCTGCCCACCACCATGACCCTCTTCGCGCTGCTGTCCGTCCTGGTGACCTCCGGCTCCCAGGCCGTCTACGGCGAGCCGATCTGGGACCCGATCGCACTCGCCGCGAAGATGGACTCCACCGTCGGCATCCTCTTCGCCCTGCTGACCGTGCTGATCGCCACCCTGTCCGTCAACATCGCGGCCAACGTGGTGTCCCCGGCCTACGACCTGTCCAACCTGCTGCCGAAGCTGGTGAACTTCCGGACGGGCGCGGTCATCACCGGCGTGGTCGGCATCGTGATCTTCCCGTGGAAGCTGATCTCCGACCCGCAGATCTACATCTTCACCTGGCTCGGCGTGGTCGGCGGCATGCTCGGCACGGTGGCCGGCATCCTGATCGCCGACTACTGGATCGTCCGCCGCACCGCCCTCGAACTCGCCGACCTCTACCGCCCGCACGGCGCCTACTGGTACGCCGGCGGCTGGAACTGGCGGGCCGTCACCGCCCTCGTCGTCGGCGCCCTCCTCGCCGTCGGCGGCTCCTACGGCGGCCCCTTCCCCGCCGACGGCCTGATCCCCTTCCTCAAGCCGCTCGCCGACTACGGCTGGGCCGTCGGCTTCGCCTCGTCCCTCGCGCTCTACACCGCACTGAGCGCGGGCACCCGCCGCAACGCCGCATAACCGCAGGCCGGAAACACGGAATCACTGGGAACCGCCCCGACACACCACTGCGAGGGTGACGGCGCCGTGGTCGACGACCACCCGCCGGGTCGGTCCGACGAACGCCGCCTCTCCGGTCCGACCGGATCGGAGAGGCGGCACCGGCCGCGGAGTACGTACGGCCCGCTGGACGACCTCGCCCAGGAAGTACGTGAGGCGGACCGCGGCCTCCCCTTCGGCGTGCCTGCGTAGTGGTGAACCCCGCCTGTCGGCGGCTGTGGTCGGGACACACGCCGTTCGGGGCACGGTGTGCCGATCCCCCGGTCCGAGTTCCACGGCCGCGTCCCGGAACCGAAGCACTGCCGGTATGCGTACTACTCCCTGTTGTCTGTCAATCATGTAATACGGCCGGGGGAGAGTGTGGCGATCGAGCTACCGGACGAGCTCGTCTGGGTGATGAATCTGATCGGTCTCAACTGGCCGCAGGTCAACGAGGACGAGGTCCGCGAGTTCGCCGGTCACGTACGCGAGTTCGCCTCGAACATGGACAGCACCCACGTGGCCGTCACCGAGACGATCCGGCAGATGGGGGATGCCTACCAGGCCGCCTCCTACGAGGTGCTCGCACAGCGGTGGGCCGACATGTCCTCCGAGCACATCGCCGAGATCGTCCGGGTGTGCAACGTCGCCGCGACCGTGCTGGACGTGGCCGCGGACGCCATCGTGGCCGCGAAGTTGGCGGTCATCGCCGAGTTGGGAGTGATGGCGGCCGAGTTCATCGCCGCCCAGGCCGCCGCTGTCGCGACGCTGGGAGCGGCCGAGGCCGCCGAGGCGCTGCTGATCGAAGCGACCAAGCGGGTGGTGAACGGGCTTCTCCAGCAGTTGGAGGACCAGATCATCGGCGAACTGATGGAGCAGATGTGCGGCCCGCTGGAAGCGGTTGTCGAACGGGCCCTGAGCGGCCTGGTGTTCCAGGGGGTGGAGGCAGCTCTCGGGGTGCCCGGAGGCGCGCCGAGCGGTGAGGGTTATCGAATCCATCCGGCTGAGCTCATGAAACACGCCCAGACATTGCACGGTCATGCGGATGAGATCGCCGGCCACGCGCAGCGGTTCGTCACAGCCACCGAGGGGATGACGTTCGAGTGAGCCACTCCATCGCCAAGGGGATCAAGAAATCCGCCACGAAGCTCACCAAATCAATCGGTGAAGACGTCGGAAAGTCCGTCGGTGGCGTGGTCAAGCAGGTCGCCCACGGCAGCGAGAAGGTGGCCAAGAACGTCGCCGAAGCCGAAGAAGCCCACCTGAAGCACCTCCAGTCGATCCACGTGCCCAAGTCCACGCTGCAGTCGGCAAGGAGCAGCATGGGCCCCACGCCGGTCTACCGCATCCGCGACGACCGGGTGATCGAGCGCCTCACCCCCGGCGGCCCCAGGGCTCTGACGCCCGACGAGCGAAAGGGCCTGCCGCTGAAGCTGAACGGCAAGGACCAGGTCGGCAAGCGGCCGACGGGCAAGAAGAACCCCTACAACCTCAAAGATCTCCCGAAGGGCGCCAGCCGTCCGAAGAAGCACTCGGACCCGGTCGACTTCGACCACGACGAGTTGTCGCGGGCGACACAACTGGCGCGCCACGAGGACGGGAGCTACGGCAACTACAACAAGGACAAGGACTCAAACGAGTACAGCTTCAGCAGTAACAACTATGCTGCGGTACGGCATGGGAGGGAGAGCGAGGACGGAGGATTCATTCTCGTCGGGCGAAGTCGTTTCCCCACGCACTCCGAGCGCGTCCTCGGCATCCCGTTCCTGCAGGCCGGAAACCCGAAGGGCATCACCGCCCTCTACACGGAGCGGGAACCCTGTACCAGTAGGGCGAACTGCAGCGCGTGGATGTGCGACCACCTGCCAGGTCACGTGAGGGTGAGCCACACCGTCGAATACGGCTTCACCGACGAATCGCAGAAGCGCGGCAACGCGCAGATGGAGCAGCATCTGAGAAATCTCAATCCCCGGCCCAGTCACCATGCCTTCAAGAGCCATTAGATCCCTGGCCTTATTGGCAGTTGGCGGGAATTTCCGCTAGGCTGCGCCGTGCGCAGTGCAGTGTCCGAAACCGCAAAACCGCATGGATTGGCATTATTCGTGGCATACCTCGTCGACCGGGCCCAACTGGAGTCGGTGTTCCCGCCGGAGGTGCTTGTCACCCTGGACGGGGCTGCCGCGCAGGACATCTCCCACGGGCCGACCCAGGACTTCCTGCGCCACGTCGGGCTTCCCGACAAGCCGGCCGCCTGGTTCGAGGTGAGTGAGGAGGTCTGCGACGGGGAGCTGGAGATCGGCTTCGAGGAGATCGCCGAGCAGCACCCCGGCCTGTCGTTCGACCCCTCGCACTGGGTCAACCTGGGCGGCCTCTCCTACGACGACATCGTTCTGGATGCCTCGACCGGGGCCGTCTACTGCCTGCCGGACGACGGGGGCGCCCCCTACCTGCTCAACCGCAGCCTCGACGCCTTCGCCTACTTCCTCTACCTGCTCGAAGTGGAGCGGCCCAACTACGACTTCGAGACCGGTGACGGCACGTTCGAGGAAGGGGCCGAGAACCGGTTGAGGGCGCGGATGGAGGCCGCCGACGACACCGCGTTCAGCAACCCGGAATCCGCCTGGACGACCGTCCTCCAATACGTGTCGACCAAGCTGCAGTAGTGGTTCGACGCTCCTCAAGCCCTTCCGTCCCGTCAAGGAGAGTTCCGTGACCAGCCCCAGCAGCCCCCTCGTCGATCGGTTCGGCGAGGACGGGGTCAGGCGGTTCAGCAGCGCGGTGGCCGACCTCGGCCGGCCCCATGCCGCAGCGCTGACGCGCATCACCGCACTGCTCCTTCCTCTTCAGGTGGGGCCGTATTTCCACACGGTCGAAGGTGAGCCCGTCTCGCTGCGCGAGTACGCCGACGACATCGAGCAGCCCCTGGACGCCGAGCACGCGAGCTGGGCGAGACTCGGCTCCGACCGCGCCTACGACCTGGTGGCGAACCCGGACGGGGAAGTGCACGCCCTTCTGATCGGCTACGACGAGCCCCTCAAGTTCGTGAACTCCTCTCCGGAAGCTCTCGCCGACGCGCTGCTGGGACTCGACGTGCTGCTCGAAACCATTGGTTCCACCGACGACCCCGAGGTGGCTTCGACCGCCTTCTCCGCACTCGAAGAACGCCTCAGGCAGGCCGACCCCCGAGCGTTCGCCGGCCCGGAGAACTGGTGGCCGCTCGTCCTCGACGACATCCGCGACACCGCGAGCGTCGAAGGCTACGCGTCCTTCGAAATCGTCGACCAGGAGGGCAAGAAGGAGATCTTCACGGCCTCGGGAGCGATCTGTCTCCACCCCGAGGAGCGTCTGTGGAGCAGCCTCGACGCTGCGGGCGTACAACCCGAGCAGGTCACCCGCATCCACACCGAACTCGAAGCATGTTCGATGCCCGGTCACTACTGCTCGATGTGGCTGGCGATGATGTTCCCCGACGCAACGCTGACCCACAACTTCCCGTACGGCGAGAGCGCTGCCTCCCGGCGCGAAGGCATCCGGCAACTGCTCGCTGCGCAGCGTGGCGAAGGTATGTGAGCCCGTGACCGCCGTCCCCGCCCTCAGCGCCTGGCCGCCCGTCACCGGTTCCGCCGCCCGCCACGCACCGGCCCTGCTCGACTGGGCCTGGCGCCAGGACGCCGCCTGCTCACGCCTGTGCCTGCTGACCGGCGGTCCGAAGACCGGCAAGAGCCATTTGCTGGCCTGGCTCCTCGCGGGTTCTGACGGCGACCCGCGCACCACCATCCATGCGACTCTCCCCGCCGCGGGGCAGACCGCCCTCGCACTGGCCTGGGAGCTGGGCCGCCAACTCGGCTACGGCCCGCTGTCCCCGGCAGGAGTGATCGACCGTCTCGCTGCCGACCCGCGCCCGGTCCGAATCCTGGTGCCGGACCTGCACCGGTCCGGCCGGGGCCCCACCGACCTTCCTGCCGCAGACCCGTGCACGGTCTTCGACGAACTACTGGCCCCTCTCCTCGCCCTGCCGCACGTGCGCGCCGCCATCGAGGTCGGACAGCTGCGACTGCCCGGTACCGACGCAGCCCTCGTCCTGCACCTCGGACCCCGGGTGGACACCCTCGACCAGGGAGGCGGCACCACTGTCCTCCGAGAGCCCCCGGCCGATCGGCCGCCGATCTTGACGGCCGGCGAGACCACCGGGCCGAATGCCGCCCCTGCAGTGGATTGGCGTGCCGCACCGGCCCGCGACCGCGAACAGGCACTCGACGAAGCGCTTGCCGCCGGCACGGTACCCCAACTGCTCAGGGACCCGGGTTTCCTCGTCCACGGGTCGGCCACCGCCATCACGGCGACCCTCGCGGATCCACGCATCACGGTGCCCAAGAAGCTGCGCACCGTGTGGGACCGGGCCGCACCGCAGCTGGCCTCCGGGGAGCTGGCCGACACCGGAAGGGCCGCTCTCCTGCACCTGGCGGCGCTCGGCACCGATGCCCGGCTGTGCGAGTTGCTGCGGCCCCTCGCGCAGACCAATCCCTGGACCGCCCAGTGGTCCCGGCCGGGCCGACGCGTCGGTGCCATGACGCTACTTCCTGCGACGGACACGCCGGGCGTCCCGACGGTGACCAGCGATCCCCTCGGCCGGATGCATCTGCACGACGCCACCACCGGAGCCGTCGTACGGCGGCTCTCCACCGACCCCAGGCTCAGGCCCGTACAGTTGGCCCTGGTAGCCTCCGACTGCGTGCTGGCTCTGGAGGCCGACGGCACCATCCACGCCGTGCCGATTCCACCGTCCACCATGGCACCGGTCAGCGCCGACTTTCCGGCCCTCCACCACAACGCCCTCCGCCTGGCCCCCGAAGGCGGCCGAGCAACCGCTGTCTCGGGCAACGGCAGTGCGGTGGTCGTGGGAGACGACCAAGGGCGCATCCACTACTGGTCCCTGGCCGACCTGTACGCGGGCCCCCGTACCAGCACACCACACCAGAGCCCGATCACCGCCCTCGCCTGCCTCTCCCTGCCCGAAACCGGAGTGACGCTCGTCATTTCCGGAGGTCTGGACGGAGTCGTACGACTCTGGGATTCCGCAAGCGGCGACACGATGCCCGTGCCGGTGGAACGCCGAAACTCCATCCCGACCGCACTCGCACTCGCCCACACCGAAGCAGGCCCGGTCCTCGCCGTTGCATGGGCCGATCAACGACTCCATCTCTGGCAGATCTTCGAGGGCCGGATGGCCGTGATGCCAATGCTCCATGTGGCCGATGCCCTCGACCTGACAGCCGGTGGCCTCCTGTTGCACGGAGGACGGCACGGTGCTTCGGCCATGAGTATCAGCCTTTCAAGGGTGTGGGCATGACATGCCTGTCGCGCTGCGAGTGTGTGCTCAGACACCGGGGGGCGTAGTCGCCGGCACCTGTCATCGGTTGAGTTCGGCGTCGATCCGGCGGCCCTGCCCGGATGCGTGGGTTCTCGATGGGATCCTCCTGACGGGCATCTCTCGGTCGGGTTGCGGGCCACCCGGGCGACACTTCACGTGAGGTGGCGTCAGCCCGCCTTGTCCGCAGCCGCGTTCGTCATAATCCAATACTCATCGGTAAGGCCCGCCGCATGGGGTGCGGCTATGACGACGAACCGAATCCGGCGGTCCACCACGGTCGCCGCCTGTGTCCTGCTCGCGCTGGCAGGGCCGTTCGCCGCCGCCCCGGTGGCCCAAGCGGACCCCGCCCCTACCAGCACACCCGTGCACCTGACCCTTCCGGCGCCGCACGGCCCGAACGCGGTCGGCACGACCGACCTCCACCTGGTGGACCAGAACCGCACCGACCCCTGGCAGCCCGGCCGCTCCCGCGAGCTGATGGTCACGCTCTGGTACCCGGCCCGTTCCGGCGGGACGGGCGCACGGGCGCCCCAGCTGTCCACCGGCACCGCGGCCGCCTTCGCCGACTCGCTGCAGCGGCAGTTCGGCCTGCCCGCCGACACCGCCGACTGGGCGGGCACCCTCACCCACGCCCGCACCGGCGTGCCCGCCGCCTCCGGCCGGGACCGCCTGCCCGTCGTGCTGTACTCGCCCGGCGCCGGCGGCCTGCGCGGCCAGGGCACCGTCCTCGCCGAGGAGCTGGCCTCCCGCGGCTACCTGGTGGTCGCGATCGACCACACCTACGAGTCGCTGGCCGTGGAGTTCCCCGGCGGCCGGACGGTGACCGCCGACCCCGCCGCGGCCGGCGCCGCACCGCGCCGCCTCGTCGACATCCGGGTCGCCGACACCCGCTTCGTGCTGGACCGGCTCGCGGTGCTCGACCGGGGCGGCAACCCGGACGCCGAGCACCGCCGCCTCCCCACCGGACTGGCCGGCCGGATCGACCTCTCCGCCGTCGGCATGACCGGCCACTCGCTCGGCGGGGCCACCGCCGCCCAGGTGATGCACGACGACCCCCGGGTGGACGCCGCGGTCGACCTCGACGGCGGGCTGGACTTCGGCGAGGAGGGACCGGTCGGCAGCGTCGTCGCGGACGGACTGGACCGGCCCTTCCTGCTGATGAACAGCGGCGAGTGGACGCACGACGACCCCTACTGGCAGTCGTTCTGGCCCAACCTCCGCGGCCCGCACCGCAACATCCGGCTGACCGGCGCCGGCCACCTCTCGTACACCGACCTCCAGGTGCAGCTGCCGCAGATCGCGGCCGCCGGACGGGTCCCGGCCGCCGCCGTGCAGACCCAGGTCGGCACCATCGACCCGGCCGACTCGGTCGCGGCCCAGCGCGCCTACGTCGACGCCTTCTTCGACCTCGGGCTGCGCCACCGCGACAGCCACCTGCTGGACGGCCCGTCGAGCCGCTTCCCGCAGGCCGAGTTCGTGGAGTAGCCCGGCGCCCGCACGGCCGGGGCCCCACCGTCGACCGCAGCCCCCACCGCCGGCCGTCCCCCGCCCGGACGGCCCGGTGGGGGCGTGCCGACGGGCGGGGGCCGCCGGGCGCTGGGAGGCTGGGCCGCGGTGGCACTCTCGATGGGAGAAGACGTGATCACTACCGACTTCGTACCCGGCTCCCCCTGCTGGCTCGACCTCGGCGCCCCGGACGTCGCCGCGACGGCCGCCTTCTACAACGCCGTGCTCGGCTGGGAGACCCAGTCCTTCGACGAGGAGGGCGGCGACTTCCGCGCCTTCAAGCACAACGGCAGGATCGTGGGCGGCCTCGGGCCGCTCACCGAGGAAGGCGCCCGTTCGGCCTGGATGATCTACTTCAAGACCACCGACGTGGACGCCGCCGCCGAGGCCGTGCAGCGGCTCGGCGGCACCGTCCGGGTCCCCCCGACGGACGCGGGCGAGGAAGGCCGGATGGCCCAGTTCTCCGACCCGCTCGGCGGACAGTTCGCCGTCTGGCAGCCGATCGGCGACCCCGGCCTGCAGATGGTCGACGACCCGGTCAGCCTCAACTGGACGGAGCTGTACACCACGGACGCCGCGGCCGCCCGCGAGTTCTACGGCACCCTCTTCGGCTGGCAGACCTCGGCCATGCCGATGCCCGGCGGCGTCGAGGGCACCTACTGGCTGATCACCCCCGCCGGCCTGCCCGAGGACCGGATGCAGGGCGGGCTGATGCAGCTGCCCCCCGAGCACCTGGTGCTCACCGGCGGCACGCCCTACTGGCACCCCGTCTTCGCCGTCGAGGACGCCGACGACGCGGCCGCCAAGGTCAAGGCCAACGGCGGCAGCCTCCAGATGGAGCCCGAGGACGCCCCCGGCGTCGGCCGCCTCGCCGTCTGCGTGGACCCGAACGGCGCGGACTTCGTCGTCCTCAAGCCCTCGCCGGCGGTCTGACCGGCGCCGACCCCGCCACCGCGGCCGGCCCGCCACCGCGGCCGGCCCGCCACCGCGGCCGGCCCGCCACCGCGGCCGGCCCGTCGGCGTTCCGGCGGGCGTTCCGGCGGGCGTTCCGGCGGGCGGCCCGCCGCGGGACGATGGCGGCATGGAACTGCGGATCGACGCCACCGACCTGCCCGGCCGCGACTGCGCCCCCGGCCCGGCCCTCCCCGGTGCGACCGGCATCCACGTCGGGGTGCCGCGCCGCGGCCGGCCGCAGGACCTGCTCGGCCTGCAGCCCGGCGACGCGCCGTCGGCGAGCTGGACGCTCCGGTGCACCGCCGTCCGCGGACCGCGCGGCGTCGACCTGCGCGGACCCCACCTCCAGGGCGGTCCGTACGCCCGGTTCGTCCACCTGTCCTGGGGCACGGTCGACGGGGCAGGGGGCTTCACGATGTTCCGCCGCGCCAAGCTGATGCTGGACGCCGTCGCCCCGGAGACCGTCGAGGCGGCGGTGGCGTCCGGACTGCTGGTCGCCCGGCTGGGGCTCACCGACGGCAGGGGGCAGCCGCTCTGCGCCGCCGTCCGCCCGCCGGCCGTCACCTGGTCCGCCGGCTGAGCACGGGCCGGTCACCGCACGACCACCGCCCGACCACCGGGCGCTCCCGCCGGTGCGCCGTGCGGGGCCGGTCCGGTGCTCTCCCCGGGTGACGGCTCGGCCGGACACGGTGGCGGTACGTGCCCCGTCCCCGGCCCGCTGGGTAGCGTCGGCGGTCTCAGCCGATGTCCGACGACCGACCGCCCCGGAGGCCGGGAGGCCGGTCCTCGGGTCGCACCGGCGCAGCCGCAGCCGGGCGACGCAGTCGGGAGGGAGCCGCACGTGGTCGACGCAGCCGAGGACGGTCCCGCCCGGCCGCCGGGCACACCCATCGGGCGCCGGGGCTTCCTCAAATCGGCGGGCCTCGCCGCCGTCCCCGCCCTGCTGCCCGCACCGGAGGCCGCCGCGGCGCCGCCCCTCCCGCCGCCGGACCTGCCGACGGCCGGGCGCCCGACGGCCGGGTACCCGCCGGCGGCGGACCCGTGGGCGGCCGTCCCGGACCCGACTGACGTCCCCGCACCGGCCGCCGACGGCGACGCGGTGGCCCGGCTGCTGAGCGCGCCGGGCCCGCGGGACGTCCGCTGGCTCCGGCGTGCCCTGCAGATCGCCGTCGCCGTGGAACTCGCGACCATCCCGCCGTACCTCTGCGCCTGGTGGTCGGTCAAGGACCGGACGAGCGAGCCCGCCCGGCTGATCCAGGGCATCGTCGGCGACGAGATGTTCCACATGGGACTGACCTGCAACCTGCTCACCGCGGTCGGCGGCCGGCCGCGGATCGCCTCCTCCGTCCTCGGCTACCCGGGCCCGCTGCCCGGAGGCGTCCGCCCCGACCTCACCGTGTACCTCTCCGGCCTGACCAAGGCGTACGTGAGGAACGTGCTGATGGCGATCGAGGCCCCGGAGCTGCCGCTCGTCCGGGAGTCCGGACCGACCATCGGCACCTTCTACACCGCGCTGCAGGACGCCTTCCACGAGGTCCGGCCGGCCCTTGACACGGCCGGCCAGCTGCCCGTCCGGATCGGGCCCGACGTGCTGCGGCCGGTGGCCACCCTGGCGGACGTGGACGAGGCGCTGGAGGTGATCAAGGAGCAGGGCGAGGGCACCTCGGCCAGCCCGGACGTCCCCGCGGGCCACGGTGCGCCCGCCCACTACTACGCCTTCGGCGAGATCTTCCACGAACGCCGGGTGGTGGCCTCGGCCGACCGCTGGGGCTACGACGGCGACCCGGTGCCCTTCCCCGACGCCAGGCCGATGGGCGTGGTGCCGGCCGGCGGCTGGCCGGACCCGCCGGCCGCGGCCGGCCGGCTGCTCGGCCGGTTCGACCTGCTGTTCAGCCGGGTGGTGCACGCCCTGGAGGGCGCCTGGGCGATCGGCGATCCGCACGCGCTGGACGGCGCCGTCCGGTCGATGCGCGCCCTGGAGGAGCCCGCCCTCGCCCTGATGGAGATCCCGCTGCCCGACGGCAGCGGTGTGTACGGCCCGCAGTTCCGCGTCCTCACCCGCCGCCCGGCCGGGCTGTCCTGACCGGACGAGCTCTCCTGACCGGCCGGAGGGGAGGGCGTGACCGCCGGGGCCGCGGCCGCGGCCGGCCGGTGCCGGGTCAGCCGCGGCGGCCCCAGGCGGTGATCAGACCGGGGGAGAGGTCGGCCGCGGTGCCCTCGGCCAGCGCCCGCTCCGCGCGGGTCAGTTGGTCGGGGGTGATCAGGCCGGTGGCCAGCACGGCCGGGCGGGAGCGCCGCCAGGTGTCCAGCCAGAACTCCGCGATCGGGCTGCCGCGGGTCAGCGGGGGCACCGCGATCTCGGCCCCGACGTCCGTCAGGCCGAGTTCCGCCAGCAGCCGCGGGTACTGCGGCGTCCAGGTGACGTCGGTGCCGATGGTCTCCCGCAGCGCCCGCCACATGGCCCGCATCGCCAGCCGGTACGGGGTGTCCGGGGGCCCGGCGGAGGTGAGGTCCACCGCGTCGCCGAGCACCAGGCGGCCGCCGGGCGCCAGGAACCCGCAGAGCCGGGCCGCCAGCCGCCGGTGGTCGGGGACGTGCATCAGCACGAAGCGCGCGTGCACCAGGTCGAACCGGCCGGGGTCGAAGTCCGGCGCGGTGACGTCGGCGGCCAGGGTGCGCAGCGCCCCGCCGGCGTGCGGCTCCAGGAAGCGGACGTCCCGGTCGACCGCGAGCACCTCGGCGGCGCCCGTCTCCTCGGCCAGCCAACGGGCGACGGTGCCGGTGCCCGCACCGATCTCCAGGCAGCGGACGCCCGGCCCGGCCCCGGCGGCGAGCAGCCTGCGGCGGGTGGTGCCGTCGTAGGCCAGCGCGCCCAGGTCGATGCGCCCGCCCTCGCCGGGCTGCCACGGCTCGAACAGCGCCTCGCCGTACCCGCCCCGTTCCGTACTCGCCGGATCGACGCCCATGGCGGCCTCCCGTCCTGCGGTGTCCGACCTTCCGAGCGTAGGGCCGCCGCGGCGGTCCGCGCCGTGCGTGCGGCCGGGCCGCGGGTGAGGGCCGGCCCGTACCGCGGTGCCGGTGCGGCGGCGGGCGGCGCGATCACCCCTGGAATACTGGTCGGGTGATCGAGACCCCAAGCGTGGACGGCCCGAGGCTCACCGGACGCGGCGCGGCCCGCCGCACCGAGCTCTTCGAGGAGCTGACGGCCCTGCTGATCGCCGAGGGGTTCGCCCAGCTGACCCTGGACGACCTGGCCGCCCGGCTGCGCTGCTCCAAGCGCACGCTGTACGGCCTGGCCGGCAGCAAGGAGCAGCTCGTCCGGGCGGCCGTGGTGCACTTCTTCCGCCGCGCGACCGTCCGGGTGGAGGCGGCGCTCGCCGCCGAGACCGACCCGGCCGGCCGGCTCGCCGCGTACCTGCGGGCGGTGGCCGCCGAACTCTCCCCGGTGTCCGGCCGCTTCTTCGACGACGTGGCGGCGTTCGAGCCGGCCGCCGAGGTGTACGAGCGCAACACCCGGGCCGCGGCCCGGCGGGTGCAGGAGCTCATCGACGAGGGCGTCGCCGACGGCGCCTTCCGCGAGGTCCACGTGGCCTTCGCCGCCGACGTGATCACCTCGGTGATGGTGCGGATCCAGCAGCGGCAGGTGGCGGCCGCCACCGGGCTGGCCGACGCGGACGCCTACGCCCACCTCGCCGAGCTGCTCCTGCACGGCCTGGCCCGCTGACCCGGCACGATCCCGAGGGGTGGGCCTAGCCTGGGAGGAGGAGGCGATGGACATGCTTGCTGATGCGCCACTGTTCGCGGTCGTTCCGGCCGCCGACCTGGAACGGGCGAAGGCGTTCTACCGCGACACCCTGGGGCTCACGCTCGCCGAGGAGGCGGAGCACGAGGTCACCTTCGAGTGCGGCGGTACCCGGTTCGGGATGTACGAGACGCCGTACGGCGGCCAGGCCGGGCACACCCTGGCCAGTTGGAAGGTCGCCAGTCTCGACGCCGAGATGAAGGAGCTGCGCGACCGCGGCGTCACCTTCGAGGACTACGACCTGCCCGGCCTGAAGACGGTCGACGGCGTCGCGGAGGCCGAGGGGATGCGGGCCGCCTGGTTCAAGGACAGCGAAGGGAACGTCCTCTGCATGACCGAGCGGACCGAGGGCTGAACCCGACAAGCCGCTGGACGGCCGGGGCGGGCGGTGCGGTGCCCCGCACCGCCCGCCCCGGCGCGCGTGCGTCAGCGTGCCGACGCCTCCACCGCCTCGCGGGTGATCTGCTCGAACCGGGCGCCCATCGCCTCGGCCAGCGCGTGGGCGCCGGACAGCGGACGGACCATCACCGTGAAGTCGTCGATCAGGCCGTCCTCGTCCAGGTGCAGGAAGTCGCAGCCGTCCACCCGGCGGCCGTCGACCGTCGCGGTGAAGGCGAGCGCGTGCCCGCGGCCGTCCTCGCTCGCGAACTCCCGGACGTAGCGGAAGTCCTCGAAGACCTGCATCACGGCGCGCAGGATCGCCGCCGTGATCGCCCGGCCCGCGTAGGGCTTGAAGGCGACGGGGCTGGTGAAGACGACGTCCTCGGCGAGCAGGGCCTCGACCGCCGCCGGGTCGCGCCGCTCGACGGCCTCGCGGAAGGGGTGCATCCGGCCACCTCCGGGTGGGGGGGGATATTCAACTTTTTGAATAGGTGTGGAGGAGACTAGGCGGGTTTCCCGGCCGCTGTCCAGAGGCGCCCGGACCGGCGGCGCTACCCTGTCGGGATGGCGTTGCGCAACGCGGTGATGGCCGCACTGCTGGAGGGCGAGGCGTCCGGGTACGACCTGGCCAAGGAGTTCGACGCATCCGTCGCGAACTTCTGGATGGCCACCCCGCAGCAGCTCTACCGGGAGCTCGACCGGATGGAGGCCGAGGGACTCGTCCGGGCCCGCGTCGTCGAACAGGAACGCCGCCCCAACAAACGGCTCTTCTCGCTCACCGAGCAGGGCCGCCGGCACCTGCGCGAGTTCACCGCCGAACCGCTGCGCCCCGGCGCGATCCGCGACGAGCTGATGGTCAAGGTGCAGGCGGTGGACGCGGGCGACGCCGGCGCCGTACGGGCGGCCGTCGCCGAACGGATCGCCTGGGCCGAGGCGAAGATCGCCCGCTGGGAACGGCTGCGGGCGCGGCTCCTCGACGACCGCACCGAGGACGAGTTCCTCGCCGGTGCCGAGCGCATCGGCCCCTACCTCACGCTGCTGCGCGGCCTCGCCTTCGAGGAGGAGAACATCCGCTGGGGACGGCGCGCCCTGGCCGTCCTCGACCGCCGTGCCGCCGCCCTGCAGTGACGTGCGGCGAACGGCCCGTCGCCACGGGGAGACCGTGACGGACGGGTGACGCCCGGTCACCGAACGGCCCCGCCCCGGGAGCGCGGAGGTCCCGGCACGAACGATCGGCGCGTCGACGGGCGACACGCCCGAGTGTCGTGGAGCGGGGCGGGGGGCTTGCGGATACGTTCGTACACGTGACCGGCAACGACGCAGTCCTGGCGCTGGTGGTCGCCACCGCGCTCGGCTTCGACTTCACCAACGGATTCCACGACACCGGCAACGCCATGGCGACCTCCATCGTCACCGGAGCCCTCCGGCCGCGTGCGGCGGTCGCCGTCTCCGCCGTCCTCAACCTGGTCGGCGCCTTCCTGTCGACCGCGGTCGCGGCGACCATCGCGAGCGGACTGGTCGACAGCGCCGACGTGACCCTCACCGTGGTCATGGCGGGCCTGGCCGGCAGCATCCTGTGGAACCTGACCACGTGGTACTTCGGGATCCCCTCCAGCTCCTCGCACGCACTGGTCGGCGGGGTGATCGGGGCGACCATGGCGGCGGCCGGAGCCTCGGCCGTCAAATGGCAGGGCCTGGTCGCCAAGGTGATCGTGCCCGCCGCGCTGTCGCCCTTCATCGCCGGGTCGGTCGCCGCGCTCGGCACCTACCTCGTCCTGCGGATCACCCGCCGCACGGCCGAGGGCCCGCGGCGGCACGGCTTCAGACTCGGCCAGGTCGGCTCGGCCTGCATGGTCTCGCTCGCCCACGGCACCAACGACGCGCAGAAGACCATGGGCGTCATCACCCTGGCGCTGATCGCCAACGGCTCGCTGCACGCGGGGGCGAGCGCCCCGAGCTGGGTGATCACCTGCTGCGCGGTGGCGATCGCGCTCGGGACCTACATCGGCGGCTGGCGGGTGATCAGGGCGCTCGGCAAGGGGCTGGTGGAGATCGAGGCGCCGCAGGGCATGGCCGCCGAGTCGGCCTCCGCCGCGGTCATCCTCGCCTCCACCGACTTCGGCTACTCGCTCTCCACCACCCACGTGGCCACCGGCTCGATCCTCGGCTCGGGGGTGGGCCGACAGGGCGCGGTCGTGCGCTGGCACATCGCCCACCGCATGGTGGCGGCCTGGCTGATCACCCTTCCGGCCGCGGCCGTGGTCGGCGCCCTCGCCTACTGGGTCGCGAACGGGATCGGCGGCACCGCCGGTGTGGGCGTCGTCTTCGCGGTGCTGGTGCTGGCCTCGGTCGCCTTCTACGTCGCCTCCCGGCACCCGGCCGTGACCCCGGAGAACGTCAACGCCGCATGGACGGACTAGGACGTGTCGTCAAAGGCGTACGGATGCCACGCAGGTGCCCCCACGCGCGCCCCTGGACCGACCACCCGAGCGCCCTTCGAAGACGGCTCCCAGGACGTGTCGGACCCGCCCCGAGCCGTCCCGCACCCCCCGCAGGCGAGGTGAGCCGCATGGACTCCTGGATCAACCTGAACGCGCTCTGGAAGATCGTCGTGGTGGGGCTGCTCGCCGGAGCCGGGCTGCCCGCACTCTTCGCCGTCGGCGTACGCGTCCTCAACCCCCCGGCGGGGGAGGGTGACCGCCCCGGCCGGGCCCCGGCCGCCCGTCCGCTCCACGTCGCGGTCGCCGTCCTGTGCTTCGCCGTCGTCCTCGCGGCGATCGGCTGGGGCGTGTCCGTCATCGTCAACCCCGGCTGATCCGAGCCGGGCCGGCCCGCGGACGGCGCCCGGGCCGGTCGACACGGCCGGTCGGTACGGCCGACGGCCGGTGGGGGCGACGCGGGGTCGCTCCCACCGGCCGTCGGTGGTGGTGCCGTGCTGCCGTGCCGGTCGGACGTCAGGCCACGGGGGCCGCCTCCGGGGAGGTGCCCGCGGCCGTGGTCGCGGTGGCGGGCTTCGGGTTGACCAGCCGTTCGGCCAGGTGGCCGAAGACCAGGGCGAAGGACGTCCACAGCGTCAGCTGAACGGCGAGCGCCGCGACGCGGAACTGCCAGAGCAGCGTGGCCGGGAAGTCCTCCGGGACCTCGTTGACCGCGGGCAGGAACGCGTACGCGAGCCCGACCGCGACGGCGAAGCCGGCGGCGGCCACCACGGTGGCGTACCAGTTGCCGAGGGTCGGGGCGAGGCGCTTGCCGACGATCACCGCGGCGACGGCCAGCAGCACGCTGAGGGCCGTCATCAGGAAGTACAGCGTGGTGCGCTTGCCGATGGTCTCCGGGTCGCCCACCGACGGCGGGTTGGCCGGGTACTTGAGGAACGGCACCACGTAGACCGCGACGAGCGCCGCGGCCGACAGCAGGGCCGCGGTGGCGCGCGGCGTGAAGCGGCCGACGCGGCCGAGGGCGAAGCAGTAGGCGAGGGCGGCGATGCCGCCGAGCGCCACCCCGAACACCAGGACACCGGTGGCCAGGCCCGCAGTGGACTGCAGGGACCGGCTGACGATCTCCATCTCGTGCTCGTGGGAGTGCGACTCCTCGTACGCGATGGCCGCGTCGATGCGCGGTTCACCGAGGAAGTAGGCGACGACGAGGGCGAGCAGGCCGGACGCGAGCCCGGCCAGCATGCCGCGGACCAGGAGGCCTCTGACGATTGCGGAGTTCACGCGGCCCCCGTCAGTGGCAGGGGAAACCGAGCAGGTGCCGGCCGTCGTGCACCCACTCGTGCACGTCCTCGCCGGAGATGAGGGACGTCGCGCCCTGCTCGGCGCCGACGAAGTAGACGAGGGCCAGCATGAGGATGGTGAAGAACACCGCCCACGGCAGGATGGTCTTCAGCGAGATGGGGGTGATCGCCGGCGCAGCGGCGGGGGCGATGGGGTGAGCCATGGCCGACCTCCTTTGGGAACACGCGTCCCGTTCGGTGGAGCACGAGCGACGGAGGCGGGTCTGACTTTCGGTCCCGGCAGGCTGCAGGGTCCGATTCACAGTGGCGCGACCGTGCCGGCATCTCACCGGACTTCCACGCACCGTCGATTTCAGTTGTCGCCCGAGAAGGTACCGCCTCCGACGGGCGGGGCCAAGGCTTGTTGCGGGGGCGCGCGAAGCGCGGAGCGGACCGGGAACCGGTTCGTATACCCGCGGTGCCGGTTCCACGGGCCCTGCGGCAGGCGCGTGTCGATCGCGTGATGTTGGTCGCACCACGCGGTGGCGCTCCGGACGGCCACTCAACCCGCCCGTCCGGAGGGCGGTCCGCCGCTCGGCCGCCCTCCCCGTGGGTGGACGCTCCGGGGCGGACACGGCGGCGGCGCCGCGGAGTGGGTTCCCCC